>JAPLTZ010000296.1:0-7590 GCA_026397895.1 Verrucomicrobiota bacterium
CACGAATCCGCTCGACGAGGAATTTCAGCAGATTGCGCTCGCGGTCTTTGCGCCGCAGTTGCGGGCGCTGGAGGAGGCCGCGTCGTGAAACCGGTTTCCATCTTCAAGCTGACCGAGACGGAGTTGACGGCCGGCACGAGCCTGATCGAGGCCAGCGCGGGCACCGGCAAGACCTTCACCATCGCGGGACTTTTTCTGCGGCTGATTCTGGAAAAAGATTTGTCGGTCCGGCAAATCCTCGTGGTGACCTACACCGTGGCGGCGACGGAGGAGTTGCGGCAGCGCATCCGCCAGACGCTGGCGAAAGCGCTGCTGGCTTTCCGCCAGGGCGCGAGCGAAGACCCGTTCATGCGGGCGTTGTTGAAAAAGCACGCGCAGCGGCGGGAGGATTTGGCGGCGCGGCTGGAACGGGCGCTGTATGGTTTTGACGAGTCGCCCATCTACACAATCCACGGATTCTGTCAGCGCGTGCTCAAGGATCGCGCCTTTGAAACCGGCAGCCTGTTCGACACCGAACTGGTGACGGATCAGGCGGCGATCTTGCGGCAGTTGGCGGAGGATTTTTGGCGCAAGGAATTCTATCGGGCGGACCCGATCACGGTGATGTTCGCCTTGAGGAACAAGTTGAGTCCCCAATCCCTGCTGCCGCTCATCAACAGTTGCCTTTGCCACCCCTTCCTGAAACTGCTGTCGCCCGCCGGCGAGCGCCCGGTCGCGTCCCTCGCGCAGGATTTGGTGCAGGGATTTGCTGCCGCGCGCCAAGTCTGGCTGGCCGAACGCGAAGCCATCCGCAGCCACTTCGGCAGCGGCGCCAAGTGGGCCAACCAACCCTACAAGGACAACGCCAAAATGGCGGAGGCGTTCCGGCAGATTGACTGGGGCTTCCAGACCGCCGACCTGACGCCCGCTTCCTTGGAGGCGTTGATGCTGTTCCGGACATCGGCGATTGCGGCGAAAGTATCCAAAAAATCGAAGACCCCGCCGCAAGCCCCGCAGCATCCATTCTTCGATCTCTGCGAAGAGCTGTTCCGCGCCGAGGAACATTTTGTGATCGGCGTCCAGCTTCAGGCGCTGCGTTATATCCAGCAGGAACTGCCGCGCCGGAAGAACGAACTCAAGATCCAGTTTTTCGACGACCTGCTGACCCGCCTGCACGGCGCGCTAGCCGGCACCGGCGGCGAAGCGCTGGCCGGCGAGCTTCGGCAGCAATATTTGGCGGCGTTGATTGACGAGTTTCAGGACACCGACCCGTTGCAGTATCAGATATTTTCCGGCGTGTTCGGCGGGCCGGAAAACCATCTCTTCCTCATCGGCGATCCGAAGCAGGCCATCTACGGGTTTCGCGGTGCCGACATCTTCACCTATCTCAACGCCAGCCAGCAGACAGATCAGGCTTTCACTCTGCGGGAAAACTGGCGCTCGGAAGCCGGATTGGTGCGGGCGACCAACACCGTCTTCAGCGGCGCGACCAACCCTTTCGTGTTTCCCGGCATCCAATTTCATCCCGTGGAAGCCAGAGGCAAGGCGGATGAAAATCCCCTGCTGGTGGATGGTCGGCGTGAGCCACCGCTCCAAATCTGGTTTCGGAAACGGGACGGCGCCAACATCACGTCCGGCGTCGCCGACAAGGAAATCCCGCCGGTGGTGGCCGCGGAAATCGTCGTGCTGTTGCAAGGCAACGCCACATTGGGCGGGCGCAATGTCCTGCCGGGGGACATCGCCGTGCTCGTCCCCCAAAACCGGCAGGCCCAGTTGGTTCAGGACGCACTGAAATTGCGCAACATCCCCAGCGTGCTTTACACCACGGCCAGCTTGTTTGAATCGCGCGAGATGCGGGAAGTGCAGCGCGTGCTCGTCGCCATCGCCGACCCGACGCGGGAATCTCTCTTGCTGGCTGCGCTGGGGACGGAGTTGCTGGGGCGGACGAGTTCGCAGCTCGAAGCGCTGGCCCAGCAGGAGGCGCAGTGGCGGCAAATTCTGGAACGCTTCCGCGACTATCTCGACCTGTGGATTAGAAAAGGGTTCATCCAGATGTTCCGCAGCTTCATGCAGCGCGAGCAGATTCGTTCGCGCTTGCTGGCCTTTCCCGACGGCGACCGACGGCTCACCAACCTGCTGCACATCGCCGAAGTGCTGCATCGCGCCAGTCTCGACCAGCGGCTGGGTGTCGCCGGCCTGCTCAAATGGATCGGCGAACAACTGCAAGCCGGGCAACCCGCAGCCGAGGAACATCAGCTTCGGTTGGAGACCGATGAAAAGGCGGTCAAGCTGGTGACCATCCACAAAAGCAAAGGGCTGGAATACTCCGTGGTGTTCTGTCCGTTCTCGTGGAAGGGCGCGAGCATCGAGCACGGCGGCGAAGAACAGGTCTTTTTCCACGAAGCCGACGGCGGCGCTCTGGTGCGCGACCTCGGCAGCGGCGATTACGCGGCCCACCGGCAGCAGGCCTGCGCCGAAAAACTCGCGGAAAATGTGCGGCTGTTGTATGTCGCGCTGACGCGGGCCAAGCACCGCTGCTATTTCGTCTGGGGCGCTTTCTACGGGGCGTCCACCTCCGCCCCCGCCTGGCTGCTGCATCCACCGGCAGCTCCGGCCGGCGATTTGATGACGGCGTTGGAAGAAAACTTCAAGGAGCTGGAGGACGACGACCTTCAGGCTGACCTGACCCGGCTGACCGAGCAATCCCGGAACGCCGACCGACGGAAGAAAAGTTTGCGGTCGCGCCCGTGGCCGGGCCGGAGTTGCACCACCGGAAATTCACCGGCACGATCGCCCGTGATTGGCGCATCAGCAGCTTCACCTCCCTCACGGCAAATCATGGCGAGGAATTGCCGGATCACGATGAGGCGGCTGCCGCCGAGCGCGAGCGTGTTCCCGCCACGGGCATCTTCGCCTTCCCCGGCGGCGCCAAGCCCGGCACCTGCCTGCACGCGATCTTGGAGAAGTTGGATTTCGTCCAATGGAATCAGCCTGCGACCAGACTGTTGATCCAGGAACAGCTCCGCGCACACGGTCTGGCCGAGCCGGATTTTTCCGAGGTCATCTTCGCGATGCTGGGCCGGGTGATGGATCTGCCGCTGGACGAGAAAGTCCCCGGCCTGACGCTGGCGAAGTTGCCGGCGGCGCAGCGGTTGCACGAACTGGAATTCTATTTTCCGCTCCAGAAAATTTCATCGCCCTTGCTCTGGCAACTGCTGCGGACGCATCGCGGTTTCCCGGAACAGCCCGCCGCCCGCCGCGAGCCGGAAGGTTTTTCCTTCGCGCCCGTGACGGGGATGTTGAAGGGGTTCATGGATCTGGTTTTTGAATTCAACGGCCGCTTTTATCTGGTGGACTGGAAATCCAACTGGCTCGGCGGGCGCGTCGAGGATTACGCGGCGTCGGCGCTGGACTATCAGGTCATGGCCGCGAACTTTTCGCTCTTCATGGAACGCAGCCTTTACTTTGCCGCCGACTACGACCCCGTCACCAACGACTATCATTACGCCGGACAATTTTTCCCCTACGTCATCAATCATGCGACGCGGCAGGGAGGCCGGGCCATGAATGAAATCCGCCAGTTGATCGGCAGCGATGCCTTCAGCGATCTGGACCGGCACTTCGCCGGATTCATCGAGACGCAGGCTGGCGGAAACCTTCCACTGCTGGCGCTGGCGGCGGCTTTGACGAGTCGTGTCCGGACTGCGGGACATATTTGTCTGGACCTGCCGGCGCTGGCCGGAACTCCGTTCCCAGAGAAACCGGACGACGGACTGAAGCCCGTGTCGCTGCCCAAGCTGGCCGTCTGGATCAAGGAACTCAAAACTTCATCCGTCGTCGGAGCGCCCGGCGAATTTCGCCCGCTGATTCTGGACGGCCAGCACCGGCTTTATCTGCACCGCTACTGGGAATACGAACAGACATTGGCCGCCGAAATCCTCAAGCGCGCCGGCGTCGCGGCGGACATCGCCAACGAACAGGCGTTGGCGCAAAAGCTCCAGGCGCTGTTTCCCGCCGAACCCGCCGGCTCGGTCAACCTGCAATCCGTCGCCGCGTTCATCGCCGCGCGCGGGAAATTTTGCTGCATCTCCGGCGGGCCGGGCACGGGCAAGACCCACACGCTCGTGCTGATCATGGCGCTGCTGCTGGAATTGGACGCCACCCGCACGCTGCGCATCGCCGTCACCGCGCCCACTGGGAAGGCGGCGGCGCGGATTCAGGAATCCATCCAGAACATCAAGGCGTTGCTGGCGTGCAGCGAGGAAATCAAGTCCCGGCTGCCGGAGAACGCCAGCACGATCCACCGGTTGCTTGGCTACATCCCGGACTCGGCGTATTTCCGGCACAACGCCGACAATCTTTTGCCGTTCGACGTCGTCGTCGTGGATGAGGCCAGCATGGTGGACCTCGCGTTGATGGCGAAACTGTTGCTCGCCGTTCCGCCCGCCGCCCGGGTGATTCTTTTGGGCGACAAAGACCAACTGGCCTCCGTGGAGGCCGGGGCGGTGCTGGGAGACATCTGTTCCGCCGCGACTGTGGGCGACTACTCCAAACCGTTCCGGCAGCAGTTGGAAAAAATCACCGGCCAACAGTTGCCGGCCAGCGCGCCGCGCCAAAAAGCGGCGGCGTTGGCGGACTCGGTGGTGCAGCTCAAAAAGAATTACCGGTTCGGCGAGCACAGCGCGATTTTCCGGTTGAGCACCGCCATCAACGAAGGGCGGGCGGAAGACGCCAGCCAAATTCTCCGCGCCGCGGCGGGCGATGAAAAATCCGACCTAGCGGCGGCGGCCTTGCCGGGCCGCGCGAAGCTGAAGGACGCCCTGAAAGAAAAAGTGCTGGCCGGCTTTCGCGAATATCTTGCGGCGGAAAACCCGCTCCAAGCCATCGCGGCGCTCACCCGATTCCGCGTCCTCTGCGCGTTGCGGGAAGGGACATTCGGGGTCGCCAAGAAGCGGGGTTCATTTCCCGGCAAAGCCAGTGGTATTCCCGCCGGCCCATCATGATCACCCGGAACGATTACAACCTGAAACTGTTCAACGGCGACAACGGCATTATCTTGGCCGACCCCGCGAGCGGCGAACCCGTCGCATACTTTTCCGGTCCGGACAATGGCTTGCGGCAGTTTCTCCCGCTGCGCCTGCCCCAGCACGAGACCGCCTACGCCATGACCGTGCACAAGAGCCAGGGCTCGGAGTTCAACCGGGTGCTGCTCGTTTTGCCGGACCGGCCCAGCCCCGTCCTGACGCGGGAGCTGCTCTACACCGGAATCACCCGGGCGCGGCAAGGCGTTGAACTGTGGTTTGACGACCAGGTTTTCCGCGCGGCCCTGTCTCAGAGCGTGCACCGGACATCAGGGCTGCGCGACGTGCTGGCGGGGAAATGACGTTGGTGCTGCGTGACCGCCCACCGTGGTTCCTAAAATCAGATTGCGCGCGCGTCCATTTTTTCGGATACTGTTGGCAAGACGCTCGTGGCCGGGCCCAAGAGCTTGGCGGGCGTTGATTTTGGTGGCGCGGTTAGCTCAGCGGTAGAGCATATCCTTCACACGGATGGGGTCGCAGGTTCAAACCCTGCACCGCGCACCATTTTCGCCCGCTGAAACACACCAACCCGTCTATGCCGCTCATCAAACTCAATCGCATCAACAAGGGCGGGGAGATTGTCGTCAACAGCGACCACATCCTCTTCATCGAAATCGAATCGCGCACGACGACCCTGCACATGGCGCACGGCCTGCTTTTTTCCGTGGTTGAACCGCTGGACGAAATCACCCGCCAGATTGAGGCCAAGGAATCCGACCGTATCAAGGTTGGCATTCAGGAAAGCGGCTTGGGATCAAAACCGCAGTAGCGTCCGCCCGGCCCGGTCGTTGGGATGGCCCGGTTAAAACCTTTTCTGGTTACGCTTCATCGCCGCTTAAGGTTCGTTCGGCTAGATTTCTCCCGCATAGCCGGAAAGTGTCCGCCATGAATGAACCATCCCAACCGCCGCCGGAAAAACTCCCGCCGCCAACCGCGCGCGGCTTCCGCGCCGCCGTCGCGCTGCTCGGGCTGTTCATCCTGCTCGCCGCCGCCGCGCGTGCGTGGCTGCACTTCCACACCCCGCTCGTGCCCGGCATGAACGGCGCCTACTACCTCGTTCAGGCGCGGTGCGTGCTTGAGCGCGGCACGCCCGGCATCCCGGATTTGCCGCTCACGTTCTATCTGCACGCCGCATTCGCGTGGCTGGTGCAACACCTCGCCGGTGTCTCCCAAGCCGACGCCATCGTTTTCGCCGTCAAACTGCTCGATTCAATTCTCCCGCCGCTCGTCGCCGTGCCGCTGTTCTGGATGGGCCGGCGCTGGACGCGCAAACAGGGCTTCTCCACCACCACCGTGCTCGTGCCCGCCGTCTTCGCCTGCCTCGGTGCGCAGGCGCTGGGCATGGCTGGCGACTTCCAGAAAAATTCCCTCGGCCTCATCTGGCTCGCCGCGCTCGCGCCGGCGGCCCATGTGTTCCTGGAAAAACAAAACTGGCGCTCCGCGCTCGCGCCGCTGGGGATTTTTGCGCTGCTCGGCCTCACACACATCGGCGTGCTCGGCGCGGCGATATTTTTCGCCGCCGCGCTCGTCGTCTGCGGCGCGGTCGTGGCGGGGCGCGCGGCCATCCGCAAACTCCTCGCCGTCGCCGGCGTGGGGTTGGCGATCCTCGCCGTCGCAGGGTTGGTCGTGTATCTGGCCTACGACCCGGCGCGGGTGAAGCGGCTCGTCCGCACCGTGCTCGCCCCACAGACCTTCGCCAGCCAGGACGACAAAAAACATCCGTCCGGTTTCCGCCCGCCGGCGGCTCGCCCCGCCATGCGTCCCGACGGCAACAACCTCCCGCCCGGATTCGGCCTGCCGCCGAACGCGCCGGGACTGACGCTGCTGCGGCGCGTGCCGTGGCTGCCCGCTGCGTTGTTCCTCGGCGTCGGCGGCGCGGGCCTCGCCGTGGCGGTGGCGCGGAGAAAATTTCTGCCGGCCAACGACGTCGCGCTCGCGCTTGCCGCCGCACTTACCTGCGCCGTGCTGGGCGGGCCGTTCTTCGCGATGGACAAAGCGATGCGGCTGCGCCTCATCGCCGCGATTCCCGCTGCGCTGACCTTTTCCTTCCTGCTGGCGAACACGCGCTGGGCGATCGTCCGCCGCGCGCTTGGCGCGCTGGTGCTGGCGGCGACCGTTTTCAGCGCCGCGATTTTTCTGTGCAATGGCGGCCGCCACGCCATCGTGAGCGAGGAGACGGTGGCGGAGTTGCGGACATTGCGGGAGTTCGCGTCGCCGCCGGAAAGCACGCTTATCGTCGCGCGGCACGGACTCGAATGGTGGGTGGCGTGGACGCTCCACACGCACATCGCCCACGCCGATTCGGTGGCGGCGGAGGATTGGACGCGGTTCAAAAATGTATTCTACCTCGTCGAGAAGAACAATCGCGGGCTGCCGCCGCGCGGCGCCGGCGGATTTCGGCCCGGCCCGCCGCCGGATTTTCCGCCGGACGGGCGGCCGCAGCCGTTCGGGCCGCGGCCCGGCATGCCGCCCGGCGGTGGGCCAATGGGCGGGATGATGAACGTGCGGATTCCGCCCGGCGCGGAAATTC
>JAPLTZ010000296.1:7651-8392 GCA_026397895.1 Verrucomicrobiota bacterium
CAAGCTTGCGCGCGTGGCGGAATTCCCCGAACGCGCCGCCGGGCCGCCGTTCCGCTAAAGCCGCGCGCGGGTTGAGTGTGGCGGGGGTTTCTGTTTAACTGCGCCCATGTCGCACGCGGTGGAGCAATTCATCAAAGCAATCGAGGGCACGGGCGTTTGGAGTCCGTGGCTGTTCGTGGCGCTTTTCCTCGCGGCTTCGTTCCTGATGATCTGGCGACTGGAGGCGATGGCGGGCGGCGGGCTGGAGGGCACGGTGCTCGGCACGCTGGTGATGCCGTATTGTTCCGGCATCGGGAATCTCATCTTCGCCTTCGTGCTGGGCCGGCGTGGCGGCGACGGCAGCGAGGTGATGACGAACTGCCTCGTCAACAACGTGACGAACATGACGCTGCTCATCGGTCTGCCGGCGGTCATCTGGGGCATGAACATCTCTGCGGGCGGCGGCGGCGGCGGCAAAAAAGGAAAAACCAGCCAGCTCAACCGGCTCTCCATGCTGCTGACGTTGCTGGCCGTGCTGTTTTTCACGGGCGCGGCGTGGGTGCTGGGGCGCGACGGAAAGTTTGACCGCAACGACGGCATCATTCTGGTCGGGCTGTTTCTGTTCTGGCAATGCTTCCAGGTTTTCGACGTGCTGAAATCAAACGTGCGGCAGAACAAATCGTTCAGTTGGATGCTGCCGGTGGATTTGCTGCTGCTGGGCGCGGGCGCGTATGCGGTTTATCTCAGCACCGACTGGCTGGT
>JAPLTZ010000296.1:8407-24075 GCA_026397895.1 Verrucomicrobiota bacterium
TACGGCAGCCTCGACTGGCTCGTCGCGTGGCTGTCCGGCCAGAAGGGCCAGTTCGTCAACGCCCAGCATCTCGGCTGGCTGAGCGGCTGGCTGATGGTGCTGCCGAACGCGGTGCTGGCGTTTTACTACGGCTGGAAGCGGCAGCCGGAGGTCGTCTATACCTCGCAGGTGGGCGACGGTCACATCTGCATCCCGTTTTGCATCGGAATTTTTGCGCTGTTCCAGACGTTCACGGTGTCGCACTCGTTCACGCTGGGGATGCAACTGCTGGCGGGAGCCACGGCGGTGCATTTTGTTTTTGTGGCGCTGTTTGGACAACTGCCGCGCTTTGTGGCGCTGGTGCTGCTGGCGGGCTACGGGGTGTTCTGCTACCGGGGGCTGGGGAACTGAATCAGGCGGTGGCCGTGACGCGGTCGGCGCGGAACTTGTCGGCGAGTTCGGCGAAAGGAATCTGCGCGTTCAGCCAGCGCGGGTTTTTCGTGATCTCGTCCATCGAGCGGCTGGTGTGGTTGCAGATGAGGTAGATCCCCGCGCCGACGATGAGGAAGGCTTCCACCTTCGTGCCGACGCCGTGGCGGGCGAATTCAAAATCGCCGATGCCGTGGGTGTTGCTCAGGAGATCCACGCGGAGGTCCTTGATGTCGCTCGCGAAATTTTTCTGGAAATCCTCGCGGCGCGGGCCGGTGTAGCCCAGCAGCGTGCCCTTGCGTTCCATGAAGGAGACGATGGCCCACTCGTCGAACACGACGCCCTGATACGCCGCGTTCATGCGGTCGGCGCATTGTTTGATGAGCTGGTTGGCCTGTTCGAGTGTCATGGCGGAAAAGAATTTCGCGGCAAGCAAAACAAGTTTGCCGCCGCGAAACAAGTTGAATCGCGCCGCCGGGTCAGGCCGCCGCCGCGAGGCTGCGGAGCTTGGCGGCGTCCGCCATGGTGAGCGCCTGGAAGCAGATGGGGTAGCCGGCCAGCCGGTCGTAGATTTCCTGCAAGACCTGCGCGGACGGCATCTGCGCCAGCCCGATGCGGAGCGCGCCGTTGCTTTCCTGCAACGGATAGCAGTGGTTCTCCACCGCGAAGCCGGGCGGCAGGATGGGCAGCAGCCGCCGGACCTCGGCCTCCTGCCACGTCTCGGCGACGGGCAGGTTTGCGACTTCAAGGAAGGCCTGGTGTAATTGCTCCTCGGTGACCATGTTCTGCATCAGCAGCCATTTCGGGATGGGGTCGGCAATCAATTCGCGGAAAATCTTCACGTCGGGCGCGGCGTTTTTCGCCAGAGCGCCGTTGGTGACGAGCCGGTCCACCAGCGCCTGGTCGGAATCGAGTTCGATGCCGGAGACGCGGGCGGCGAGCTCCAGTTTGTCCGGCAATTCGGCGGCCAGCGCGGTCGGGCCGAGCTTGGCGTTGAGCCATTGGGCGGATTGCGGATGCGGGACGGCGGCGGTCAGCGCCCGGCCGTTGCCGGCGGGCAACATGCGGTGCAGCCACCAGTAGCCGACGCCAAATTTGCGGTAGGCGTCGCGGTCGAGCTTGAATTCCTTCGTCTCCCACGGCGGGCAGCCGAGGACTTCGGCCCAGAGTTTGCGGGAGGTGGCGGGGTCGAGCAGCGCGAGGTCAACGAGGACGTCCGGCAGGCTGCGGCGGGTGGCGTGCTGGTTGATGAGGGCTTCGAGGAAGCTGGCGGGTTCGGCCTGGGCGGCTTCCTGAAAACGGCCGAGCGCGGCTTCCATGCGCGAGGGCGGCAGCACGAGGCGCGGATACACGCGGTTGCGGACGAACTTGATGTTCTCCGGGCGGGCGAGGACGGCTTCGATGGTCTGGCCGCCGAACCGGGCGCGCAGTTGGTCCAGCTGCCCGTTGGCGGGCGGTTCGCGGAGGGCGAGCAGCACGGTGCCGTTGTGCTGGCTGACCGGGATGATTTCGAGGGCGGCGGATTGTTTTTCCGAAAATTGCAGCAGCAGGTTGCCGGGCACTTCGGACGGGTTGACGGCCTTGACGGGCAGGTGGGAATATTTCGACCAGATGTCGGTGAACTGTTTTTCGTCGATGAGGCCGAGCCGGAGCAGGGCGAGCGGCACGGAAACGTCTTTCTGCGTTTCGAGCGCCTGCACGATCTGGTCGCGGGTGACGAGGCCTTCGGCGACGAGCAAGTCCTCGATGCTGCGCTTGTATTCGCTCAGTTCCGCCTCGCCGGGGAAGACGTGCATGGTCTTGAGCCAGACGATGGGCGTGCCGAAGAGGCGGTTGGCGAGATACATTTTGGCCGCGCGCCAGGTGGCGAAGAAGTTGATGAAGTTGCCGAACATGAGGCGCGGGATGGAGAACAGCGCCTGCTTGTTGTTGTAGATGGCGGCGACGCTGATGTATTTCTGCACCATGCGATACAGCAGCAGCGCCGTGCACAGGATGGCGACTTTCCACAGCAGCGAGCCGGCCTAGAACAGCGGCGGGATGTAAATGCTCTCTGCCCACGGCGTGAAGTTGAACGCCTGCCGGAAAAAGATGAACATCAGCACCACATAGCCGATCATGTTCAGCAAGTGCGTCAGCGGCGCGCGCCGGTCGCGCAACAGCGTGTAGCGCATCGCCCAAGTGCCCGCCCAGCCGGTCTGCTCCCACGTCTGGAACGAGATGCCGAGAATCCAGCGCGAACGCTGGCGCACGGCGGTGGCGAATTCGGTGGGGAAATTCTCGCGGATGGCGACGATTTCGGTGACAACTTCCGGGTCGCCGAGCGAGCCGTCCTTGCGCGGCTTGCGCACGAGACGCTCGACCGGGTAGCTCATCACGCCGACGCGGTAGCCGGCGCGCTTGATGCGGATGCCAATCTCGTAATCCTCGGTGATGTTGCCGACGCGGAAGGGGTCGCCGCCGTTTTCCGCCGCGAGGCGTTCCAGCACGGTGCGCGAGAAGGCCGTGCCCACGCCGGCGGACGGCACCACGCCGCCGATGCTCTGGCGGATGAACATGTCCTTGGTGTGCAGTTCGGCGAAATCGTCCACGTAGGTGTTGCCCACCCAGTATTTCAGCACGGGCAGTTCCAGCGCGAACACGGGCATCTGGCCCATGTCGTAGGTTTTGGGGACGTAGTGGTTGTAGACCTTCAGCGCGAGCGGATGGATGATGTCCTCGGCGTCGTGCAGCGCGGCGAGGGCGTATTCGCGGACGCCGGGGACTTCGTTCAGGCGCGCGGCGCGGTAAATCCAGTTGAGGCAGTCCGCCTTGCTGGTCGGGCCGGGGTGCGGCACCATGACCTTGTGGATGCGCGGGTTCTTGGCGCAGATTTCGTCCACGCAATGGATGGTCTCCGGGTCGTTGGGATAGACGCCGATGAAGATGTCGTATTTTTCGTAGAGGATGACGCGGGAGGCGTATTCGGCCATCTTGTTGACGACGCCGCCCTCTTTCCACGCGGGCACGAACAGCGCGATCCATTGTTCCGGCGCGAGGCGCAATTCCTGGACGGAAATGTGCGGCATTTTCCGCTGCCGCCAGAGGTAGAACAGGAACTGCGAATCAAAAATGAGGTCATCCAGGCCGTTGATCAAAAAGCCGATGCCGGCGACGTAGCCCAGAACCAGAAAGATTTGTTGGATTGTTTCCATTACCAGCTTGCTCCTACGGAAAGGCTGACGCGGAAATCATCATACGAACCCGCCGCGCCACCCCGGATGTTCAAGTCGTCCCGGCCAAAATAATATCCCTCGATCCACTCGGCCTTCAGCACGACCTGCCAGCCCCGGCGCGGCTCCCAGATCAGCCGCGCGCCCGGCCCGATCTCGAACAAGTTGTCGAAATAATTCCCCCTCACGTCCCACGCCACGTTTTCCACCGCGTAGGCGTCCAGCGCCATCTTCGGGCCGAACTGCACCAGCCGGAAACCTTCGTGCGCCTGCCCGTAACCCAGCCAACTGTCATGGCGTTGATACCACGAAAAATCCGCGCCCACATCCGCGAACCAGTCGCCGCGCCACATCGGCGAATACGAGAACGGGCACTTCACGTCCTCCGCGTCCACCGGCGCGTTCGTGCTCGCGTAATCCTTGAACTTCACGCCCGGCCCCCACGACTTGAAGCCGTAGATGCCCGCCTGCCAGTCCCACGCCCAGTCGCCGTTGTTGCGGCGGTCCAGCAGATCCTTGTTGATGCCGGCCTCGGCGTAGAGAAAAAGGTATTGCGTCGGGAACGGCTGCGCCCGCACGCCGCCGACGAAGCTCACCGAGTTGTCCGCGACGATCGTCTGCTGCACGCCCGCGCCGGACTTCGTGTCCACGCTGAGCTGCGCGCCGACATACGGCTGCAACCGCCGCGCGTGCGGAACGGAAGTGCCCTCGCGGATGAAGCCCGAACCGATGACCGTGTCGTAGCGCTCGTGGTAATCGCCGGAGAGATACATCTCGCCCCACTGCTGCTTGTCCACGTTGCACATGCCGGGCAAGGCGGTCAGGCGGCGCTTCGCCTCGGTCGCGGCGGCGGTGTCTTTGTTCTCGTCCTTGATTTTCTTCAGGATCACCGAGGAATCCTCCCAGCGATGCGCCGAGACGAGCAGGTCGGCGCGGAGGAAGGCGACCTCGACCGACTGCGGGCGTGATTGCGCCATTTTCTCGCCGACCTGGATGGCGCGGTCGGTCTGGCCGAGGGATTGCAGCGAATACAGCCGCTGCAATTCCATGTCCCACGAAAGCGTGCCGCGCTGTTTTTCCAATTCATCAATCGCCGCGACCACTTCCTTGTATTTCTGTTTGCCGGCGAGGTTGTAAATGATTTCTTCGGCGCTCACCTTCACCGGCTCGATGGGCGCGGTGGCGACGGCAACGGCGGCGTCCTGCTTGTGGACTTCCTCCAGCCGGTTGTTGGCGGTGATGGCGGCGGAGGTGCCGGGATTTTCGGACAGCACGCGCTGCCAGATGGCGACGGCTTCGTCCTTGCGGCCGAGTTGCATGAGCAGGTCGGCGCGGAGCAGCGCGAGGTCGGTGGCTTTGGGATAACGGCCGGCCAATTCATCGGCGCGGAGCAGGGCGGGCGCGTATTTCTGGAGGTTCTGCATCGCGTAGAGGCGTTGCATTTCCATCTCGAAACCCAACGGCCATTGCTTTTCCAGCGCGTCCACGGCGGCGACGACTTCCTCGTGCTTGAACTCGCGGGCGAGGGCGTAGACTTCCGATTCGGCCTTGTATTTCGCGGCGCGGGCCTGGTCGGCTTTCAACCGGCTGGCGGCTTCGGCGGCGGCGAGGGCGACATCGCGGTTGCCGGAGGATTGGAGTTCGGTGAAAACTTTTTCCGCATCGGCGTCGCGCTGGAGGAGGACGTATTCGACGCCGAGTTTGAAATAGGCGGCTTCGCGGGCCGGATTCATGCGGTGCAGGCTTTCGAGCAGCGGCACGGCTTCGTCGTGGCGGCCGAGCGAGGCGAGGAGCACGGCGTAATCGAAGGTGGCCTGCGCGTCGGCGGGGCGGGCGGCGAGGTAGCTGCGGAAGTTGACGGCGGATTCGGCGGGCCGGCCCTGCTGCGCGGCGTCGTAGGCTTTCTTGCGGAGCGAAAGGGCGTCGATGGCCTGCGCGTCGGCGCTGGTGTTTTCGGGGAACAGCCACCAAGCCATGCACGCGGGCGCGATGACCAATCCGAGCAGGATTATCGCAATCAGTTTTTTCATGGTTTCGCTTCGGTGATTTGGAACAGTTCGTAATCGCCATTGCCGCGGCGCTGGAGCAGTTGTTCGCCGCTGACGGGCGCGGCGGCGGGTTCTTCGGCGAGCAATTTGCCGGTGCGGTCAAAGGCTTTCCAGGCGATGCGCGCGTTCTGCACGGTGATGTGGCGCGAGGCGTTGCCGGTGAGCAGGACAACTTCGGGCAACTGCACCCAATGATCGCCGTCGGCGAGGTCGAGGAAGGGCGCTTTCAATTGGTCGAGCAGGCGGACGGCCTGGCCGAGTTTTTCGTCCGTCAGGTAGGCGGGAAAGGAAACCGTGGAGAGCGTGCCGCGCAGCTTGGTCTGGATTTCGGCGCGGGCCTGAATCTGCCGCAACGCCGCGCGCTGGCCGGTGACGACGCCGAGGTTTTCCGGGATGATGAGGCGGCCGAAATCATCCGAGGTGACGGCGCTGCCGGTGAATTTTTCCAACCCGGTGGCGTCGGAAAGCTGCACGCGCTCGACGGCGGTGGAGAAGTGGTGGGCGATTTCCGTGTAATCCAGGCGCGAGGCGGAGCCGAAGGGCGTGATCCAGCCGAGCGGGAAGAGGTCGCGCTTCAGCATCTGCCGGATGCTCTGTTGGACGCGTTCGCGGACGTAGTCGGCGCCGTCGTCGGGGAGCGGGCGGTCAACGGTGGCGTCCCAGAATTCGGGTCCAGTTCCTCGATTTTTTTAGTTTCCGGATTCCAGTAGGCAGGGATGACGCCGACGATGAAGGCGATGCCGCTTTGATGCAGGTAATCCACCAGATGCCGGAATTCGACGTGATCCTGGTGGCAATGATAGCCGTCAATCCGCACGCAGACCGCCGACGGAGGGAGTTGGGCCGCGCCGTAGAAATCAAGGAGCAGGTCGTCGAACAGGGGACTGTTGGCGATGGTCGGCAGGGCGGCGAAGAAGGTGACGGGGCCGGTTTTCCAAGCGAGGGGATGGGTGATGACGGCGTCGCCGTTGGTGACGGTCACGCTCATGATGGCGGCGGCGGTGTTGGTGGGGTTGAGTTGCGCGGGCAGCCAGATGGAGAACGGCACGGGCCAGTCGCGGCCAAGGTAGGCGACTTGGTCAACGGGTTTCGCGGCGGCGAAGGGGGCGATGTCGAACTGGCCGTCGAATTGCGGCTGGTGGGCGAGTTGTTCGGCGCCGTAGCCGACCCACAGCACGGGGCGCGGGGATTGGGCGATGGTTTCCAGCAGCGCGGCGGGCAGCGCGGGGAAGGGTTGCGGGCAGAACACGACGAGGTAATCGGCGGCGGCGAGTTTGTTGGTGTCCAGTTGCTGGACGGAAACGGTGTCCAACTGGCTGCCGACGCGGCGCAGGTGGAGCTTGAGGGCGGCGAGGTCGTCGGCGAGGGAGTAGGAAGCGTGGGTTTCGGAATAAACGACGAGCGTTTTGGCCTCGACGCCTTTGGCGGCGGGCGGGCGGTTGAGCAATGACTGGGCGCTCCCTTTTTCGAGGGTCGCGAACAGGGTCAAGGCGACGATTGCCGTCAGGATGTTGCGGGTGAATTTCATGCCTCGCCTTCAAGTAGGTTGTTCTGCGCCATTTTTTTACGGTTCCGGGAAATCTGCCAGACGAGCAACAGGCGAAAGAGGACAAACAGAGTCAAAATGACGATTGTGCCCACCAACAGGTTGCGGTTAATCCGGGCGGAACGTTCGGAATGGGATTCTGCACCTTCGCTTTGGTCGTCGGCGATTTGCGTTTCCGCCTGTAGCGAAGTCGCCAGTCCAAGTAGTGGAGACAGTTGCAAATGGTTGGGCTGGGCTTCGGGAGAGGCCGCAGCCACACCGGTGTGGGTTGCGGAAAGCCACCCGGCCAAGGCCAGGCAAAGCAACCCGCATTTTGTGAAGTGGCCAAACATATTGTGATTCCTCAGAATCTTTTGGTCTGAATCGGCTGCCGGCAATTCTGGCAAATTTAACCTTGTTCCCCGCAATTTTTCTCACCGGGAATGGAATGTTAAATATACTTTTATGTTTTTGCCACTTCTTTTTGCCACCGGAAGATGCACCGAAACCATCCCGGGGAAATCCCTTGGAGAGAACGCGCGGGCGAACTAGGAATTGCCCTTGCCGCCCGGCACCATCTCCTTCTGCACCCACGCTGTGGCCGCCTGGGTCAATTCGGTGGCGCTGTTGAGTCCCAGCTTCTTTTTGACCTGCTCGCGGTAGTATTCAATGGTTTTGATGCTCAGGTGGAGTTCGTCCGCAATCTGCCGCGTGCCTTTCCAGCGCCCGATGAGTTGAAACACCTCCAACTCCCGGTCGCTCAAGCTGCCGACGGGCGAGGCGATGCTCTCCACCTGCCCGCGAACCTGCTTTTGGAGCATCTTGGCGCCCAGCGCCTCGCTGACGTAAATGCTCCCGCCCAAGACGCGGCGGATGGCGGTAAGAATCGCCTCCACCTCCGCGCCCTTCATCAAATAACCCAGCGCGCCCGCGCGAAAAGCCATTTCCGCGTAGATGGATTCGTCGTGCGCGCTGAGCACCAAAATGGCCAGCTTGGGATGTTGCGCCTTGATGTTGCGCATCAATTCCAACCCGCTGCTGTCCTTCAGGGAAATGTCCGCGACGACCAGATCAGGCTTGAGTTTGCCGATGGCTTCCATGGCGCGGGCGGCGTCCTCCTCTTCCCCGCAAATCTCCATGTCGGTCTGCCGGTTGATGAGTTGGGCGATGCCAAACCGCACCACGGCGTGGTCGTCCACCAAGAGCACCCGGGCTTTTTGAGTTGCTGCGCTGGGCTTGAGGTTTTTCATTGTCGTTCGTCTGTTTTGCCGACCCGACCCGGATAGCTAATCTCATTCCGTCCCCCGGTGATTCCCCGGTATTTATAATCAGCACCCCGGAATACGCAATCCCAGACCCTAACTCTCTTGCTGGTAAAGATTGTCTGTCCCAATTCTGGATTTCACTTTACCAAATGGAACAGCCCGGCAAGATTCCGACCGGTTTGGGTCGATTTAGACCTGTTGGCATCGTCATTGCTGATTTTTGTCCGTGTGCGCTGAAAAACAATTTTGACGGAGCAACCGCTGGCAAATTATGAAAAACATCTCGTCCATCCTCGTCGTCGAAGACAACCCCATCGCCCTCAAAACGCTCGCCACCCTCTTGAGCGCCCTCGGCGTGAAAACCGTCGCCGAAGCCGAGAGCGCCGAGAAAGCGCTGGAGATTGTGAAGCGGCAGAAATTCTCCCTCATCCTCACCGACTACCGCCTCGGCGGCATGAACGGCGTGCAATTTATCGAGCAACTCCGCGGCCAAGGCAACCAGACCCCCGTCATCGTCCTGTCCGGTGCGCCCGACAAGACCGGCGTCATGCGCGCCGCCACCTACAACCGCGTGGATTTCTTCGGCAAACCCTTCCGCATGGATGAACTTTCCGGGGCCATCGAACGCATGGCCATCGCCTGATTTTGGTTGTTGGGTTCGGGGTTCGGCGCGGAGCGAGTGCTCCGCGCTTTTCATTTCGCCAGCGACCGTTCCAAAATCTTCACGATCCGCTCCGCCGAATGCCCGTCCCCGAAAACATTTGAAGCCCGGCACATCTTTTTGTAGGCCGTCGGCACGCGCAATAGCCGGTTGCTCTCCCGCACGATGAGCTTCGCGTCCGTGCCCACCAGCTTGAGCGCGCCCGCCTTCACGCCCTCCTGCCGCTCCGTGGAATCGCGCAACACCAGCACCGGCTTGCCCAGCGCCGTCGCTTCCTCCTGCACCCCGCCCGAATCCGATAGCACCAGATACGCATGCTTCAGGCAGGACAAAAACGTGTCGTAATCCAGCGGCTCGCACAGCACCACATTGGGAATATTCTGCAACTTCGGCATCACCGTCTGCCGCACCGCCGGGTTTGGATGCACCGGAAACAGGACAACCGTGTCCGCATTTTCGCGCGCCACCCGTGCAATCGCCCCTGCCACCGCCGTCATCGGCTTGCCCAGGCTCTCCCGCCGGTGACACGTCACCAGAATCAGCTTCTTCTTCATCGCCGCCGCGCCGATCAACTTCCGCAACGGCGCAGCGCTGCACCGCGGCGCCATCCACCGCAACGCATCCACCACCGTGTTGCCCGTCAGGAAAATCGTCTCCGCCGCGATGTTCTCCGCCCGCAGCCGCCGCACCGCATCCTGCGTCGGCGGGAAATGCCACGTCGCCACCGCGCCCAGCAGCGTGCGGTTCATCTCTTCCGGGAACGGCGAATACATCTCGTGCGTGCGCAGCCCCGCCTCGATGTGGCCCACCGGAATCTTGTGGTAAAACGCGCACAACCCGCCGAAGAACGCACTCGTCGTGTCGCCCTGCACCAGCACCGCCGCCACCCGGTTCGCCTCGAAAAACCGCCCCAGCTTCACCGCCAGCCGCCCCGACAGATCCCAAAGCGTCTGCCCCTTCCGCATCACCCGCAGATCATGATCCACCTTCACCCCGAAGCTCCCCAGAATCTGATGCGTCATCTGCTGGTGCTGCGAGGTGGATACCGTGAGCGGTTTCAACTTTCTGGATTTCGCCAGCGCCCGGATGACCGGCGCCATCTTCACCGCCTCCGGCCTTGTGCCGACAATGACCGCCACAGTTAAACGTTTCATGTTGTGCGCCGCATGGTGGCAAACCCGATTTCCCGATGCCAGCCGATTCGCAGTCGCCTTGACGCCCGTTCGCTGCCCACTACACTCCGCGCGTGCTGAAATTAAGCGCCTGACGCCATGAACCGCAAACCTTCCGTCCTCATCATCTTCCTCACCGTCTTCATTGACCTTGTCGGATTTGGCATCGTCGTGCCGCTCGTGCCCGTTTACAGCCACCATTTTTTGGCCGACGGATTTGTCATTGGCGGCTACCACTTTGGCGCGGAAGGATTCCTCATCGGCGGCCACCATTTCAGCACTCAAGGCTTAATCATCGGCGTCATCATCGCCTCCTTTTCGGCGATGCAATTCCTCTTCTCCCCGTTTTGGGGCCGGCTTTCCGACCGCATCGGCCGGCGTCCGGTGCTGCTCATCAGCACCGCCGGCGCGGCTCTCTCCTACATCCTGTTCGCCTACAGCGCCACCATCGTTGACCACACCACCGCCATCTTGATGATGATTCTCGCCCGCTCTTTCGCCGGCGCTTGCGGCGGCAACATCACCGTCGCCCAGGCCTACATCGCCGACATCACCCCGCCCGACCAGCGCTCCAAGAAAATGGGACTCATCGGCATGGCCTTCGGCCTCGGCTTCATTTTTGGCCCCGCCATCGGCGGCCTCAGCCTGAAACACTTGGGCGGCAGCGGCCCCGGCTGGATCGCCGCCGGCCTCTGCGCCGCGAACTTCATTCTCGCCTGCTTCGTCCTCGTCGAAAGCCACCAGCCCAATTCCGAACCGGTTGCCGCGCGCCCGCATTTGAGCCAATGGGCGCACACGCTCGGCCTGCCGAAAGTCGGCCGGCTCATCTGCATCTTCTTCATCACCACCTTTTGCTTCAGTTGCTTTGAAGCCACGCTCGCCCTCCTCATCTGCGACAACTTCCACCTCGACATCCGCAGCGATGTCACCACCGCCACCACCGCCACCTACCTCTTCGTCTTCTGCGGCCTCATCGGCGCGATTGTGCAGGGCGGCCTCATCGGCCGCATCGTGAAGAAAATGGGTGAACCCAAAGTCATCGCCCTGAGCCTCGTGCTGACGGCGGTGAGCATGGCCTTCCTGCCCTTCATCAAACTCGGTGAATCCGCAGCGGCCCTGCCGCTCACTTGGAAAATCCTGTTCCAACCCGCCGGCCTGCCGTGGTGGTTGATGCTCGCCGCGCTCGCGCTGCTCTCCGTCGGGTCGAGCCTCACGCGGCCGCCGCTGTTCGGCCTGCTCTCCAACCTCGCCCCCGCCAACGAACAGGGCGCGACCATCGGCGTGGCGCAGAGCGCCGGCAGCCTCGCGCGAATTCTTGGCCCCATCTTCGCCACCACCGCGCTCTTCTACCAACCGGCGCTGCCCTACCTCACCGCCACCGTCCCCAAAAACTGCGGCATTGAATTGAAGTTGGTAGGGCGGGCAGTCCTCTGCCCGCCACCTGTTGGAACAAGAGTGTTCAGATTCACACGACGGCGCGCACGGAGTGACGCGCCCTACCTTATTCAAACAAAAACCCCCGTCCGCCGGAGCGGACGGGGGTGAACTCAAAGTAGCGAAATCAGTTGCCCACCATCGTCGCCGTGCCGCCGAGTTGGCTGCCCACGAATGTCAGGACTTCGTTGATCGGGTTCGCGATGGCCGTGCTGCTGCTGCCGGCGTAGAGCAGGCCGACCGCGCGGGGCTTGGTTGCCACATTTTCCACCATGAGCGAGCCGGAGTCGCCGGAGTTGAGGAAGCGGCTGCCCTTGTTGGCGATGACGATCTGGCCGGTGAAGGTCTTGGTGAAGGCCGTGCCGCCGGCACATTCATTCTCGTAGGTGATGCTGACGGTCGCGTTCAGCCCGGAGATGCTGCTGGTGGTCGTGCCGGTGGTGCGCCCGCTTTTCTTGACGGCCTTGTTGAGCGTCGCCGCGACGGTGTTGCTGGAGATCGTGCCGATGCCGAGAATCGAACCGCTGGCGCTGACCATGCCGGGCGTGACCTGCGCCACGGCGACGTCCACGTTCGCGCCGGGCAGGGAGCTGATTTTGACGAGCGTGCCGACGGCTTGGGCGTTGGCGGCGGTGCAGTTGACGTCAATCAACCCGGGCTGGACGACCGGCTGGCCGGTGGTGGCGACGATGCTGTTGCCGCCGCTGACGGTATCGGCTTCGAGGACGTGGTAGTTGCTCATGATGTATTGGACGCCGTTGACCTGGATGAGCGAGCCGAGCGTGCCGCCGCAGCAGTAGCCGTTGGCGAGGTCGTAGCTCCAACCGCCGGACGTGCCGAGTTGGATGGGCGGGGTCTGCTTGGCGGTGTAGCTGATGGTGCTGCCGCCGGAGGGTTTGGCGAAGGCGCGGAATTTGTCGGTCATCTCCACCTTCACGCCGACGCCGCGGATCTGCGGCGGCAGGCTGCGCACGATGTCCGCGCGCGCCGGCGAATCCTGATCCACATAGACCACGAGCGCCGCCGTGTCGGCGTCGTCCACGCCGACCGCGGTGCCGAGCACGCCGGGGAGTTTCATGAGGTCGGCGGTGACGGATTTCTGGACGGCGAGGACGGCCTTGGCCTGCGGATGGTCGAGGGCCATTTCGCTGGCTGCGGAAGCGATGGTCTGGATGCCGAGCATCACCGCAAGGACGAGCGAGGCCTGTTTGATTTTCTGAGCGAGGGGATTTGTTTTCATGTTTTTTTCTCCGGTGTTTTCCAAACTAGGGTCGATTCGGATTTATTCAAGCAAAGTCTTCGCTCACTGCGCGCGCGCGCGGAAGAAGCGGTTCGTGTAGCCCGGCGCGTTCGTCTCGCTGAAGCTGATGATGCCCACACCGGAGCTGTTCGTGATGATGGGCGACCAGGTGCTGGCGAAATTCGTCGAGCCTTGCACGATGTAATTCGTGTTCGCGCTGCCCAGCAGCGTGGCGGTGAACTTGTTCGTCGCATACCCCCAGTTCGTGAACCGCGAGGCGCCGTTGCTCGCGATGAGATACAACTGCGCCGTGACGCTCGTCACCGCGCCCGCCACGTTCGTGATGACCACCGCGTAGCCGCCTTCCTTCGCCGCCGTGAAATTCGTCACCGTCATCGAGTTCGTCGTGCGCCCGGTGTAATTGATTCCGTTCGTCCGCCACTGATACGCCAGCGGCGTGGTGCCGGTGGCGGTCACGGAGAGCGTGGCGTTGCTGCCCGCCACCACGGTGCGGCTGGCCGGCTGGCTGGTGACGACCGGCGGCGCGGCCAGCGTGTAGGTCAGCGTGACATTGCCGGACGCGCCGCCCACGCCGTCGCTCACAATGTAATAGACCGTGCCGCCGGTCGCGGCGAACACGGCGGTCTCCCTGCCGGCGGCGTTGTTCGTGCTGCTGCACGCGACGGAGGCGAGGCTCAGGAAATCCGTGACCGACCCGGTGTAGATGGCGAGGATGTTGTTGAACGCGGCGACCGCGTCCACCGTGAGCGTGCCGTTCACGGGCGGCTGGTAGGAATACCAATACGACGCTCCGCCCGCCTCGCCGCAATGGTTCGGTTCGCCCGGCTCCTTCACCGCGCCGAACGTGCTGAACAACTGCGAGCCGCTGTAGCCGGCGGCGGGTGCGGCGACGTTCAGGCCGGAGCCGGTGTCGGATTCGTCGCGGAACTTGGATTGGGCGATGGCGTTGGGGTCGAACCCGCCGTCGCGGGAATTGATCTGCACCTGCGCCACGGCGGAGGTGATGGTGCGCGGGCGGTTGCCGCCAATCATGGTCTGCGTGACTTTCACGGCGTAATTGCCCACGTCGCCGGCGTTGACGTTGGGCAGGACCAGCGCGCTGCCGCCGCCAGCGGTGATGAGGTCGGTGCCGTCGCGCTGCCACAGAAATTGGATGGACTCGATCTCGGGATTGCTGGCATCCACTTGCACCGCGAGCGAGACGGTGTTGCTGAACCCCACCGTCTTGTCGCGCGGCTGCACCAGAATCACCGGCAACAGGTCGGTCGTCTGTTCCAGCGCCCATGTCAGGGTGATGTTGCCCCGCGCGCCGTAAAATCCGTCCACGGCGATCTCGTATTCCGTGTCGGCGACGACGTTGAACGAAACCGCGCTGCCGAGAAAACCGCCGCTGTCGTCGTCCCCCGCCACCGGCACCAGCGTGGCGAGCGAACCGGTCGGGGTGTTGGTGTAGATGCCCAGTGTCGTGTCGAACCCGCTGCCGCGCGTGTGGAACGTGGCGATGCCGCCGGTCGTCGGGTGCCACTTGAACCACACGGAACGGTTGCCGGGCTTGCCGGGCAGACTCGGCGGGCTGCCGTGATCCGGTTCAAAGGATTCCTTGGAGGCGTTGGTGTTGGTCGTGCGCCCCACGCCGCCGGACGGGTTCAGCAACGGACGCCCGCTGTAGGCATCGCTCGCCGGCAGCACGGGAATGTTCGTCACCACCAGCGGCGCCACCACGCTGTTCAGCGCGCCCTCGGAATTCCACACCACCACGCTGTAACCGCCCGCGTCCACCGGCTGCACGCTCTGGATGGAAAAATTGTCCGTCGCCGGACTGGAGGAATAGCTGTTTGTCTGCCCGGGAATATTCACCCCGTTCAGCCGCCACTGAAAAAACAGCGGCGGCGTTCCCACCGCCGTCACGCTGAAACTCGCGGCGCTGCCCGCCGACACATTCACCGCCACCGGCTGGTTTGTGATGGTCAACGTCGCCGCGCCCGCCGTCCCGCCCAGCCACCCGGTCATCAGGATCAGCAGCCCGCACCCGACGGCAAACCCCGGCAGAGAATTTGGTTTGAAGATTTTTGCGCTCATGGGTGGCTGGCAAATCCAGTTGATAGCAGAACCATACTCCGAAACAAGGCAATCTTCTACCACCGATTAGCTTGTCAGCCGCCGCCCGGTTCTGCTAGACCAAGCACAACGCCACCACACCTTGAACCGCGCCCAAATCAAATCGCACCTCGGAACGCTGCTGCTCCTGCTCGCCGTCGGGTTGGCCGGGAATGTCTGCGCCGCCTCCGACGCCCTCCTGCTCACCCTCGAAGGCAAAGTCGAAATCTCCCCCGCCGGCCAGACCGCGTGGTCGCCGGGCGCGACCAACCAGACCCTCCGCGTCGGCGACCGCCTCCGCACCGGCCTTCGCGCCCGCGCCACCGTCCGCCTCTCCAATCTCACAACCCTGCGCGTCAACGAACTCACCACGCTGCAAATCCAGCCGCCCTCCGCCGTCGGCAAACAGGCCGGGCTCGACCTGAAATCCGGCTCCACCTATTTCTTCAGCCGCGAGCGCGGCAACGAAACCGAGTTCCGCACCCCGCTCGCCTCCGGCGCGATTCGCGGCACCGAGTTCAACCTCGCCGTCGCCGACGATGGCCGCAGCGAAGTCACCTTGATTGACGGCGCCGTCACCCTCGC
>JAPLTZ010000459.1 GCA_026397895.1 Verrucomicrobiota bacterium
GAATATCGTGGTGGAGAAGCTGAGGAAGTTCGCGGCCAACGTTGACATCGTCCCGATTAGGGTGCCCTATCGGGAGACCATCCTGGCAAAGGCCGAAGGTCAGGGCCGCCACAAGAAGCAAACCGGCGGCAGGGGCCAGTTCGGCGACTGCTGGATTCGCCTTGAGCCCCTGCCCCGCGGCAGCGGTGTTGAGTTTGTAGACGCGATCGTCGGCGGCTCCATCCCGCGCCAATACATCCCCGCGGTTGAGAAGGGGGTTCGTGAGTCCCTTGTCAACGGGATCCTCGCCGGCAACGAGGTCGTGGACTTCAGGATCACCTGCTACGACGGCAGCTACCACGATGTGGACTCGTCCGAGCAGGCCTTCAAGATGGCCGGCGGCATCGCCTTCCACACCGTCTCCGTCAAGGCCAGCCCTGTCATCCTTGAGCCCATGGTCCAGGTCACGGTTACCGTGCCTGAAGGTATGATGGGTGACGTCATGAGCGACCTGTCAGGCAAGCGCGGACGCATCATCGGCACTGAGCCGGTGGGCGGCGGCCGCACCTGCGTGAAGGGTACGGCTCCCCAGTCTGAAATGCTCCGGTACGCCATCGACCTTCGATCGCTCACCCGGGGCCGCGGTGTATTCTTCCTGGAACCGTCGCATTACGAGGAAGTACCCGCACACGCCGCACAGCAGATCATCGCGGAGTACCAAAAGACCCGCGAGAAAGAGTAGTTCCGTCATCGTTACCGACCGCGTCTGAACGCGGTTCCGACGAGAGGAGAGGTCCTTGGCTAAGAAGTGCCTTATTGAGAAGTGCAACCGCAAGCCCAAGTTCGCGGTCCGCGCGTACACCCGCTGCAACGTCTGCGGGCGCTCACGCGGCGTCTTCCGCAAGTTCGGCCTGTGCCGGATCTGCTTCCGCGAGATGTCCCTTCGCGGACTCATCCCCGGCATCACCAAGTCGAGCTGGTAGGAGATATCGAACATGGCATACACAACTGATCCCATCGCGGACCTGCTCACCCGCATCCGCAACGCCAACCATGCCCTCCACGACTCCGTAGAGATCGGCTCCTCGCAGATCAAGGTAGCCGTTGTCCGGATCCTCAAACAGGAGGGATTCATTCGCGACTTCGAGATCATCAAGGACCCGAAGCAGGACACGATCAAGATCTTCCTGCGCTACGGTCCGAAGCGCGAGCGCGTCATCACCAATCTTCGTCGTATCAGCAAGCCGGGGCTCCGCGTCTACGCCGGCAAGGGTGAGATTCCCCGCGTCCTCCGTGGCCTGGGCATCGCCATCCTGACGACCTCGCAGGGCCTCCTTACGGACCGAGAGGCCCGCAAGCGGGGCATCGGCGGCGAAGTTCTCTGCTACGTCTGGTAACTCCGGACAGCGCTGATAGGGGGCAGGTCGCCACTGCGACTCCCCCGGACATGGAGACTAGAGATGTCACGAATTGGCAGGCGTCCAATCCCCGTACCCGCGGGGGTGAACGTTAGTGTCGGAGAGGGCCAGATCGAGGTCAAGGGTGCCAAGGGCACACTGTCTCGTGTGATCAGCCCCGAACTCGGCATTGAGATTGGAGCGGGTGAGCTTACGGTCACCCGCCCATCAGATAGCAAGGAGCATCGCTCCCTGCACGGCCTCACCCGTACCCTGATCGCCAACATGGTTGAGGGCGTGGTCAACGGATACCAGCGCAGGCTTGATATCGTAGGCGTCGGCTTCCGCGCCCAGCTGTCAGGCAAGAACCTGACCCTGGCCGTCGGCCACTCGCACGGCATTGAGATCCCGCCGCCCGCCGGCATAGAGTTCGACGCGCAGGTGGATCCCCAGACCCGCTCACCCTATATCCTCGTCAAGGGTATTGACAAGGAGCTGGTTGGCCAGGTGGCGGCCCAGATCCGCCGCCTGCGCAAGC
>JAPLTZ010000255.1:0-6334 GCA_026397895.1 Verrucomicrobiota bacterium
ACCTCGATTACAACAAGCGCCCGCTCGACAAGCTCAAGGGGCCGGTGTTCAGCACGCCGTTGCTCAACACGGTGGACGGCGAATGGGAGCTCGCGCGCTGGTGGCGGAATCCGAACCGCGGCATCCGCCCGGACGACGAATGGGAATTGCTCAAGCTGGCGAAGAACCCGGACGTGACCGTGCGCATGCGCGGCATCATGGAGAAATGCTCGTTCTGCATCCAGCGCATCGAGGGCGCAAAAATCGCCCAGAAGGTCAAGGCCGGCGCGACCGCCGACGTGGAAGTGCCGGATGGCACGTTCACCACGGCCTGTGCGCAGGCGTGCCCGGCGGGCGCGATGGTGTTCGGCAACATCAAGGACCCGAACAGCCGCGTCTCCAAGCTCAAGGCGCAGGAGCGTGACTACACCGTGCTGGAATTTCTGCTGACCAAGCCGCGCACGACCTACCTCGCGCGCGTCCGCAACCCGAATCCGAAGATGCCTGATTACGCAAAGTCGCCCGCGAGTTTCGAGGAGTGGGAAAAGAAGGGCAACCACCTCGCCGCCGAGGAAGGCGCGGCGCATGAGCCCGCCCATGCCGCCGAGAAAGGAGCGCACTGATGGCCGCCGAGAAACAAATCCAAGCGCCGTTCGCTCCCGCCGAGCTCGCGCGCGAGCCGCTGGTGAACAACAACCGCAGCGTCGGCTGGATTTCCGACCAGGTCTCCGCCATCACCGAGGGCAAGACGCCGACGTGGTGGTGGGCGGCGTTCGTACCGAGCTTCCTGATGATGTGCCTGCTCGGGTGCATGCTGATTTACAAGTGCTCCGTCGGCGTCGGCGTCTGGGGCAACAACCATCCCACGATGTGGGGCTGGGACATCATCAACTTCGTCTGGTGGATCGGCATCGGCCACGCGGGCACGCTGATTTCCGCGATTCTCTTCCTGCTCCGCCAGAAGTGGCGCACGGGCGTGAACCGCGCCGCCGAGGCGATGACCATTTTCGCCGTGATGTGCGCCGGCATTTATCCGGCGTTGCACACCGGGCGCGAATGGCTGGACTGGTTCCTGTTCCCGATTCCGACCTCGAACAGCCTGTGGCCGCAGTTCCGTTCGCCGCTGATGTGGGACGTGTTCGCCGTCTCGACCTACTTCACGGTGTCGTGCCTGTTCTGGTATACGGGCCTCGTGCCGGACCTCGCGATTCTGCGCGACCGGTCGAAGACGAAAATCCGCAAGTTCCTCTACGGCCTGTTCGCGCTCGGCTGGACCGGCTCGAACCGCCACTGGAGCAACTACGAAAAGTGCTACCTCATCCTCGCCGGCGTCTCCACGCCGCTGGTGTTGTCCGTGCACTCCATCGTCTCGCTGGACTTCGCCGTGTCGCAGTTGCCGGGCTGGCACACGACCATCTTCCCGCCGTATTTCGTTGCGGGCGCGATTTTCTCCGGCTTCGGCATGGTGCTGACGCTGCTGATTCCGCTCCGCAAGATGTGCAAGCTCGAAGACATCATCACGATGCGGCACATCGACCTGATGTGCAAAGTGACGCTGGCCACCGGCAGCATCGTCGGCTACGCCTACATCATGGAATTGTTCATCGCGTGGTATTCCGGCAGCCCGTATGAACGCTACGCCTTCCTGAACCGCATCCACGGCCCGTATGCGTGGGGCTATTGGACGATGATGAGCTGCAACGTCCTGCTGCCGCAACTTTTCTGGTTCAAGAAAATCCGCCAGAACCTGCTCGTCGTTTTCATCGCCTCGATTCTGGTGAACATTGGCATGTGGTTCGAGCGCTTCGTCATCATCGTGATCTCGTTGCACCGCGATTTCCTGCCGAGCAACTGGGGTTATTTCGCGCCGACGTGGGTGGACATCTGCACGTTCCTCGGCACGTTCGGCCTGTTCTTCACGCTGTTCCTTTTGTTCATGCGCTTCCTGCCGATGATTGCCGTTTCCGAAGTCAAGGGCGTCACGCCGCAGGCTGACCCGCATCATTCGCTGGGCGGCGCGCCGGAAGGAGGGCCTCACTGATGTCAACCAACGCCAAAGCTTACGGCATCCTCGCCGAATACGACACACCCGCCGACATCATGCACGCGGCGGAGAAAGTCCGCGACGCGGGCTTCCGCAAGTGGGACGTCTTCACGCCGTTCCCCATCCACGGCATGGATCACGCGATGGGCCTGAAGAACTCCAAGGTCGGCTGGTTCGGCTTCTGCGGCGGCGTTTGCGGCTACACGACCGGCATGCTGCTCATCTGGTTCTGCAACGCGTTCGACTACCCGCTCATCGTCGGCGGCAAGCCGATGTTCAGCCCGTTCAGCGCGTTCCCGCCGTCGTATGAACTGACGATTCTCTTCACCGCGTTCGGCTCCATCGGCGGCATGATGTTCCTGAACAAACTCCCGCGCCTGCACCACCCGCTGCTCAAGCACGGGCGGTTCGCGCAGGCCACGCACGACAAATACTTCCTCGTGATTGAGACTGACGACGTGAAATACTCGGAAGCGGAAACCCGCAAGCTGCTCGAAGCCACCGGCAGCAAGCACATCGAAATGGTGGAGGAATAATGCGCTACGTTCTCCTCATCTTCGCCCTGACGGTCGCGCTGGTCGTGGTCATCGCCGGTTCGCGCGGCGGCATTTCGCGCAAGCCGCCCATCCAGATTTTTTCCGACATGAAGAAACAGATGAAGCTGTTGCCGCAAAAGGACGACGGCTTCTTTGCCGACGGGCGCGATTGGCGGCTGCCGGTCGCCGGCACGATTGCGCGCGGCACGCCGTATCAGGACTGGCCGGTCTACACGGGCCGCGTCTCCGGCCTTACCAACTTCATCGAAACGATTCCCGTGCCGGTGACGGAGCAGTTGCTCGCGCGCGGCAGGCAGCGGTTTGAAATCAACTGTCTTCCCTGCCACGGCCCGGCGGCGGATGGCAACGGCGTCACCAAGAAACTCGGCATGCCGACGGTTGCCAACCTGCACGACAAGCGCATCGTGGAGCTGGCCGACGGCGAACTGTTCAACACCGTCACCTACGGCAAGGGCCTCATGGGCGCGTATGGCCCGAACCTCGTGCCGCAGGATCGCTGGGCGGTCATCGCCTACCTGCGGGCGCTGCAACGCGCGCAGCTCGGCATGCTGGACGACGTGCCCGCGCAATTCCAGGCCGTGCTGAAGAAATGATATGAGTGCGCATCCTCAAGCCCAACATCCGCCGCTCGACCTCTCCAAGTGGCGCAAGGTGCCGAACCTGCTCATCGCCGTCGGCGGCCTCGTGGCGGTCATCGGCGCGGCCATGAACCTGAAGGAATTCGGCTACTCGTGGATCGTGGCGTTCATGTTCAGCTTCAGCCTCGTCGTCGGGGCGCTGTTCCTTGTGCTCGTGCATCATCTGTTCGACGCCGGCTGGTCGGTGCCCATCCGCCGCACCTGCGAAAACATCGCCAGCCTGCTGCCGTGGATGGCGGTGTTCTTCATCCCCATCGCGCTGCTCGCGCCGAAACTTTATCCGTGGATGACCTCCGACCCGGCGGCGGATCACGCGCTGCATTCCAAGATGCCGCTGTTCACGAAGCCCGGCTTCTACCTTTCCGCCGTGGTCATCTTCGGCGGGTTGAGCTTCATCGCGCTCGGCCTCCGCAAATGGTCGGTGGCGCAGGACACGACCGGCGCGGCGGAATGCACCCACAAGATGCGCCGGTTCGCCTACGTCGGCATCTTCCTGTTCGCGTTCCTCGTCACGCTGGGCGTCATCATGTGGATGAAGGCGTTGCAGCACCAGTGGTTCTCCACGATGTATGGCGTGTATTATTTCGCCGGCAGCGTGTGGACGACGCTGGCGACGGTCTACGTCATGACGATGGCGCTCTCGCGCATGAACGTCCTGAAGGCCGTGCTGCACAAGCACCAGTTCTATTACCTCGGCTCGCTGTTCTTCGCGTTCACCGTGTTCTACGCCTACGTCACGTTCTCGCAATACTTCATCATCTGGAACGCCAACATGCCGGAGGAAACCTTCTGGTATCAGCAGCGCGAGCAGGGGACGTGGTTCTGCGTCAGCATGGTCATCATCTTCGGCCATTTCTTCCTGCCATTCCTCGCGCTGCTGCGGATCGACATGAAGGAAAACTTCAAGGTCATGACCTTCTTCGCCGCGTGGGCGTGGCTGATGCATTTCACCGACATGACCTTCAACGTCCTGCCCGTGCCGCATCCGACCGGGTTTCCGTTCCAATGGCTCTGGCTGCCGCTCGGCTGCACCGCGTTCATCATCGGTTGCCTCGTCAAACTGTATCTCGTGAAATACGCCAGCGCCGCCCCATATCCGCTGAAAGACCCGCGCCTCCGCGAGGCGATGGGCCTGCCCGACGCCACGCCCACGCCTATCTCTGGCGGCGACGTCGAGGACGTGGACGACTACGAAGACGCCGGCCACCGTCGTCCTCGGCACGTTCCTCATCGCCGCCGGCCTCGTCTGGGCGATGATCCACTACACCAAGCCCGCGCCGCTCGCCGAAGACCGCAACGCCGTTCGCCGCAAGGCCCACGCCGAAGTCATCGCCGCCGGCACGGAAACGCTGAACAACTACGGCTGGGTGGACCAGACCAAAGGCATCGTCCGTCTCCCCGTCGAGCAGGCCATGAAACTCACCGTCGCCGAATGGCAGAACCCGGAAGCGGGCCGCGCCACGCTGCTCGCGCGGCAGGCCAAGGCTTCCGCCATGCCGCCCAAAGCGCCGGAGAAACCCAGCGCCTTCGAGTGACCGGCGTGACCGTTGAATGAGCACGCCGACCTGCAACCCCACGCCCGCCGCCGCCGACTGCTGCGCCACTGATTGCGCCGAAGTCAACGCGTCGCTGCGTCTGCCGGTGTTGACGCTCTTCGTTGGCGCGGCGCTCTGGCTGGTCATCAGCTCCGTCTTCGCGCTCATCGCCTCCGTCAAATTCCACGCGCCCGGCCTGCTCGCGGACTGCGCGCACCTGACCTACGGCCGCGTCCACGCCGCGCACCTGAACGCCCTCGCCTACGGCTTCGCCGCGCAGGCCGGCCTCGGCGTCGCGCTCTGGATTCTCGCGCAGACCAGCAAGGCCAAGCTCGCGCTGCCCGGCGGCAGCTTCATCGCCGCGCTCCTGTGGAATCTTGGCGTGCTGACCGGCGTCGGCTCGATCCTCGGCGGCGACAACACCGGCTTCGACTTCCTTGAATTCTCGCAGGCCGGTTCGGTGATGATCTTCATCGCGTATCTCATCCTCGCGCTCGCCGGCGTCTCGACCTTTGCCCACCGCGCGGAAGATGCCGGCTGCGTCTCGCAATGGTTTCTGCTCGCGGCACTGTTTTGGTTTCCGTGGATTTACACCACCGCCACCGCGCTGCTCGGCTGCCTGCCCGTGCGCGGCGTCTCGCAGGCACTCGTCGCGTGGTGGTTCGCCGACAACTTCCTCTTCGTCTGGCTCGGCCTCATCGGATTGGGAACAATTTTCTTCTTCGCGCAAAAATTCGCCGCGCGCCCGTTGCACAGCCGCCAACTGGCGTTGTTTGCGTTCTGGGTGCTGCTGCTGTTCGGCTCGTGGGCGGGCGTTCCCGCCAGCGCGCCCGTGCCGGCGTGGATTCCGGCGTTGAGCGCGATGGGCGCGTTCCTGTCCGTCGCCGCCGTGCTCGCCGTGGTGGTGAATCTTCAGCAGACCCTCGGCAAATGCCTCTGCACCCGCGCCGAACCCGTGCCGAAGTTCATCGGGCTGGGCGTGTGGGGATTGATGATCTTCACGCTGGGCCGCGCCGTCACCGCGTTCAACGGCGTCGCCGCGCTGACGGACTTCACTTGGATTTCTTCCGCGCTGACGTTGCTGGGGCTTTACGGATTTTTCGGGATGCTGATGCTCGGTGCGATTTACCACATCGCCCCGCAACTGACCCGCACGGAATATTTCTGCCCCCGCCCGGTAAAAATCCACCTCTGGCTCGCGCTCGCCGGCGTGGTGCTGCTCGTCGGCGCGCTCGCGGTTGCCGGCTTCAAGCAGGGCGCGGAGCTGAACACCAATTATCCGTTCATGGACATGGTGAAGTCGACGATGGTGTTCTTCCGCATCAGCACGATGGGCGACCTGCTCATCCTGCTCGGCAGTCTCACGCTCGTCGTCAACCTCGGCGGGCTGCTCGTCGCGCGCTGCAGGCAATGTTGCGGCAAATCTGAAAACGCGGAGGTGGCCAAATGAACCGCGGCCCGGTCATCTTCTTCAGCGCGTTCCTCGCGTTCGCGCTTTCGTTCGCGGTGTTCGTGCTTGCGCCGCAGGTGCAACTCGGTCGGCAATCGTTGACCACCGCGCTCGGCACGGAGAACGTCTAT
>JAPLTZ010000255.1:6380-13038 GCA_026397895.1 Verrucomicrobiota bacterium
TCTATCCGCAAGCCCGGCCCGGTCAGGCCGCGCAGGGCGCGCAGATTTACCGGGCGAACGGTTGCGCCGCATGCCACAGCCAGCAGGTGCGGCAGACGGGGATAAACTTTGACATTGTCCTCGTTAAGGCTGGCACGAATCATAGTTTACTCGGGGCAACCTATACCAAATGGCGGAGATTCGAAGCCTCTGAATTCTGGGGCATTGAATACCGAGTATGGCCGCCATCACAATTGCCTAAAACAATTTTGCACGGCATCAGTGATAAATTAATTGCAGACAAAGCGCAAAGTGAACTGCAAAAGGCAGGTGCTAATGTCAGTTTGCAAATTAGGCCGACAGGCCCGGACATTGCGCGCGGCTGGGGACTGCGCCGCAGCGTGGCGGCGGATTATCTCTACGACTCGCCGGTGATGCTCGGCTCGCTCCGCGCCGGCCCGGACTTGGCGAACGTCGGCGCGCGCCTGCCGGATGTGACGTGGCATTTGCAGCATCTCTACAATCCGCGCATCCACGTCCCAGGCTCGGTGATGCCGCAGTATCGTTTTCTGTTCGTGACCCGCAAGGCGGGCGCGACGCCCTCGGCGGACGCGTTGCCGTTGCCCGCCGGGTTTGCGCCGAAGCCCGGTTACGAAGTCGTGCCGACGGATGAAGCACGGGCGCTGGTCGCCTATCTGCAAAGTTTGCGCGTCGAAACGCCGCTGTTTGAAGCGCCGATGACCGCTCCTGCCAAATGAATCCCGACCCGAAATCAAATCTGAATTCGGAAAGCGCCGCCGCGCCGCTGTGGCTGATCGCGGTGTTCGCCGGGCTGCTTTACGGCGGGATGCTCTACGTGGACCGCAACGGCGGCGATTTCAACGCGCAGGTTTACGCGCCGTATCACAGCCTCGCGGAATTGCAGACCTGCCAGCCCGCGAAGGGCGGCGATGAGGAGGTCATCCGCCTCGGCGAACAGCGCTACGCACAGACCTGTGGCCAGTGCCATCAGGCTTCGGGCTTGGGCGCGCTGGGACAATTCCCGCCGCTCGCCGGCTCGGAGTGGGTGAACGAGCCTGATCCGGCGCGGCTCATCCGCATCGCGCTCAACGGCGCGCAAGGGCCGATCACCGTCAAGGGGCAGGACTGGAATCTCGTCATGTCGCTCAACGCCACGACACTCGCCATCTCGGACAAGGACCTCGCCGCCATCCTCACCTACGTCCGGCAGGCGTGGGGCAACAAAGCTCCCACAGTGACCGCGGAGCAGATTGCGCAGATCAAGGGCGAAACCAAGGGCCGCGCGGTGCAATGGACGGCGGCGGAACTCAACGCCGTGCCGGTGAAAAAGTAGGCGGTGCCGGCGGCGAATTAGAACCCAGCTTCCCGGCGTAGCGGCTATTCCCGCTTCCCAAACTCGAAAACAAAGCGGCGGTTGGAAGAATTCCAACCGCCGGTGATCAAGGTTGAACCTGGCTCACTTCATGGCGCAGCAATTGGCAGTCGCCCCGCTGGAGCAGGTGTGGGTGTATTGGGTCGCCTTGGCCTTGCCGAAGCCCTCGACGCTGGTGGCGGTCTTGCAGCCGTCGCAGAGGTGCTGCGTGTAGGACTCGGTCTTCACATACGCACCGACCATCGCCGGCGCGGCGGCGGTGTCGGTGGCGGCCCGGGCTTGCGCCGGTGTCTGGCCGATTTGGATCTGGCCGCCCTTGAGCTGATCGAAGGCGGAGGCGGTGAAGGCCAGCGCGACAATCGCGCCGAGGCCGAGCAGGAGCTTGATGGAGGTTTTCATATTTTTTCTTTCGTTGTTTACCGCAGAAACGGTATCCGCGGTGATGGAAGTAATACGCCGTCGCCCCGCCAACCCCTCAAAAAATCAGACGAATTTTGCCAGGCTCTGCCGCAGTTGGGTGCGCGCGTGATAAATCCGCATCTCGACGGCCTTGGGCGTGCAATTCAAAATGACGGCGGCCTCCCGTTGCGTCAATTGCTCGTATTCGGTGAGGAGAATCGGCGTGCGCAATTCTTCCGGCAGGGCGGCGAGCGCGGCGCGCACGGCGGCGGCGCGCTCGGTGGTTTCGAGGTTTTCGCCGGGGCCGGCCTGTTCGGCGGGCAGCCGGTCTTTCAATCCGCCCCCGGCAAACTCGCTCTCCGCCTCCAGCGAAACGTGCGGATGCCGGGTTTGCTGCCGTTGCCAGTTGCGCGCCAGGTTCGTGGCGATGGTGTAAAGCCACGTCATGAAGCGATACTGCGGGTTGAATTTTTGCCGGTTCTGGAAAACGCGGACGAAGGCTTCCTGCGCCAAATCCTCAGCCTCGGCCTCGTCGCGCAACTGGCGCAGCAGGTAGGCGAACAATCGCGGCGCGTGGCGCTCCATGAGGTCGTTCAACGCCGCATCATGGCCGGACGCGAGCCGCGCCATGTCCTGCCGGTCGAGCGCGTCGGCGGCTTCTTCAGTTTCCATGCGCGGAGTGGGAGGAATTTTCCGCCGCCGGCTCGTGCGGCATGGTAAAAATCTGCTGCTGCACCCACGCGAGATAGCGCCGGCCCTGTTCCGGGGACATCTCCCGGCTGACGGCGAAACATTCGTCCAGCATCCGCGTCTGGCATTCCACGCGCAACTGCGCCGCGCTCGCCAGCAACTTTTCCGTTTCCGGCGTCACGACGGTGACGGTGGCGATTTGCGCGCGGATGAGTTCGTTGGTGGCGGCGATGCGGGCGCAGAGTTCGGCGCAATGGACGAGATAATCGGTGTGCGATTGTCGCACGCGGGCGAACTGCGCGTCGGTCAGTTGAAACTTGTGCTGCAACCACGCCAGTTCCGGCTGCGCGCAACACAGCATCGCGCGCTCCGGCGCGGTGCGCGCGAAATAAACGCCCACGCCCGCCAGCCCGCCCAGCGCTGCGCCGCACAGGATGATGATGGCCGCGCGTTTCATGGCAGTGGCTTTTCCGCCGCGTAAGGATTCATCGCGGTGAGGTAGCGTTGCGCCAGTTGCTCATCCCAATGCGCGGCATCGTGATTCGCCCGGAGGTAACCGGCGCTCAATCCCGCCAGCAATAGCAGCGTCGCCGCCGCCGTCGCGAAAGCGGGGCGCAGGAACAGGGCGGCGAACCATGATTGCGTTTCCCGCCCCGGCGCTTCGGCAGCTTCGATGCGCTTCCACACGCGCTCTTGGAAACGCGGCGGCAGCGGCTCGTTCACCTGCCAGTCTTTCAGCAGGCGGCTCAATTGGGGGTCTTCTTTCATACGGTTCAATTTACCGGAGTGGCAATGCTCCTGTCAGTATTACAATGAAACCCGGATTATCCCTCAAAGAAAATCACCCCCGGACTGGGGAATTCCCATCGGGCGGGAGCAATGTCCCTAAAACCAGCGCGCCCAGAACGGCGCGCGTTTTTTTGCCGGCGGCGGTTCGCCGGTCAGCCGCGCCTTCTCCTGATACTGGATCTCGGCGGCGCGGCACAGCTCCGGCGGCAGGGATTGGAGATAGGCGGCCAGCTCGGCCCACGCCGTCGGGGAGGGATAGCCGCGGCTCCGGGGATGCGTCACGGTCTGGGTGTAATCGCGCAGGCAAAGTTTCCCCTCCAGCCGGCAGAGGCCGGCCATCACGCCGCAGGTGCCCCAGCCGAACCGGTTCACGGCGAGATCGAATTTCGGAAACCGGCGCGCCACGTCGCCGTGGATGAACCAGCAGGTGCACGTTCGTAGGCGATGTCCGTGAAATCAACGTGCGGCTCCAGGATGCCGGTGTCGCCGGCGGCGAAAAGTTGGCGGGCGCGGGCGAACTGGGCGGCAAGGTCGGCGGGCCGGGCATCCGCCTGGATGTGGAACAGGATGTCGCCGTCGAAGCGCGCCAGCGCCGCGTTCCATTGCTCGGAAAAATAGGCGTCCTTGCCGATGGCGACCCAGCCGGGCAGCGGCTCGGCCACCGCGTCTTCGCTGCTGATGACGGTCACCGTCTGCGCCAGCGGGGCGAGTTCTTTTTGGAGCGCGCGGGCGGCGGCGGCGTGGCTGCCCCAACTGAAAATGAAAGCGTGGATTCTCATGCGGGCATCAGCGGACACGCAGCCAGACCGTCTTCAAATACCCCGGCTCGTCGCGGCTGATGGGAAAATCCGGCGGCTGCGGAACGTAATGTTGCTTCACGATTTTCCGCCCCGCCGCGCGGATGGCGGCGGCGACGTCCGCCAGGAAATCCTCCGGCGCGAGCGTGGCGGTGTTCGTGGAGGCCAGCAGGATGCCGTCCGGTTTCAGCACGGGCAGCGCGGCGGCGACAAGCTTGCCGTAATCTTTTTCCGTCTGGAACACGCCGCTCTCCTTCGACCGCGAGAACGTGGGCGGGTCGAGCACGATGGCGTCGAAGGCGCGGCCTTTCTTCGCGAGGCGCTTGAGCCAGTCGAACGTGTCGCCGTAGATGAAGTCGTGCGCCGCCGGGTCGAGGCCGTTGAGCGCAAAGTTGCGCTTGCCCCATTCGAGATATTTCTTCGAGAGGTCGAGGCTGGTCGTGTGCGCGCTGGCGAGTGCAGCGCAGACGGAGAAGCCGCAGGTGTAGGCGAAACAATTTAGAAGTTGGGAGTTGGAAGTTGGAAGTTGGGGGAAGTCTGCGGCGATGTGGCCGGTCAGGAATCTCCGCCGGTTGTCGCGCTGGTCGAGGAACAGGCCGGTGGAATAGCCTTCGGCAAAGCTCAGCTCGAACTTCACGCTGTTCTCGCGGATGACGAACTTTTCCGGCGCGGGCGAGCCGAGCGCGAGCTGCGGCGAGGCTTCGCCGACGGTGGCGCGTTGGACTCGGCGGGTGAGGATTTTGTGGTAGGCGCCACGGGTGGACTGTTCTTCCAGAAAAGTTTTCTGTGCCGCGCTCAACGGCTGTTCACTTTGCGAGAGCAGGAAATCGCCGAGCTTGTCCACGAACCAGCCGGGTTGGCTGTCGCTCGCGCCGTGGATGAGGCGGAAGGCATCCGTCTGCGCGGGCTCGATGACGGCGGCGCGGAGGGCGGCGGTGGTTTGGAGTGCGCGGACATGTCCGCGCTTTGAAACGGGGCGACATGTCGCCCCGTCGGAAAGCGGCGACATGTCGCCGCAGTCCAAATCCTTCTCGAAATCCACGGGCGCGGTGAAAGCCACCAGTTTGCCGGTCGCGGGATGGGCGAGCGTGATTTCCGCCGCGTGCAGGCAGACGCGCGGGAACGGCGTGCCGTCGTAGAGCGTGTCGCCGAGAATCGGGAAACCGGATTCGGCGGCGTGGACGCGGATCTGGTGCGTGCGGCCGGTCTTGGGAAAAGCAGCGAGGATGGAGGATGGAGGATGGCCTGCCGCGCCGTAGCGCAGCGAAGGCGGGAGGATGGATTCCGTCTGCTCGAAGTGAGTTTCGGCTGACTCACCGTGGAGAGCGCTGGCGTAGCGGTCGCCGGCGCGGGCGATTTTTGTTTTGACGGTGAACTCGCGCTGACTCACGGCGCGGTCGGTGAGGAGGAAATATGTTTTGCGGATGGTGTGGGCGGTGAATTGTTCGGTGAGGGATTTGTTGGCGAGCGGGGTTTTGCCGAAGACGAGGACGCCGCTGGTCTCCTTGTCGAGCCGATGGATGATGGCGAGCGCGGCCCAGCGGGGTTCGCGGTGGCGCAGCCAATCGTAAATGCCTTCGCCGGCGTAGGGCGATGGGGCGTGGGTGTTCCAACCGGCGGGTTTGTTGACGACGAGGAGGTGTTCGTCCTCGTGGATGACGCAGGGCGGTATGGAGTTTTTCATCACCAGAAATTCCATGCGGGCTTGAACACGACCCAGAGGCCAAGCAGGAGGTTCGTGATGGCGTGGGCGGTGATGGCGTCGCCGAGGCGGTTCTTGCGGAGGACCAATCCCTGATAGGCGAAGCCGCAGAGGATGCCGGCGAGCCATTCGTGGTGCGAGAAGCCGAACACGGCGGCGGTGGCGAGGAAGGGCAGCCATGCGAAATAGTTCAGCGGCACGGATTGAAAGTCCGGCTTGGCGAGTGTGCGATAGACGAACGAACGGTAAAAAACTTCCTCCAACGGTGGCACGATGAGTGTTGAGCCGAGGATGCGGGTGGCGATGAAGAGCAGGGCGAGCGGGGAGTCGTGGCCGAATTGCGTGCCGGGATTCCACGGCGTGCCGGCGCTGCCGAGTTTGGGGTAAAGCCCGTCCAACCCGACCCAGAGCGCGAACACGGCGATGCCGACGGCGACGGCCTCCCAACTGATGCGCCAGCGCATTTCCGCGACAAGCGGGCGCATGAACCAGATGAGCCACGCGCCGACGGCGGTTTTGGCGAGGTAGAACCAGAATTCCGAGCCGGGAAAAAATTTACCCTGACAACTGGTGAGGACGAGGAACAGGCCGAACGGCAGGACGCGGATCAACGCGGGCGAGGCGGTGATATTTTGGCGCAGGGAAGGCATCGGAGTTTTTCCGTCGCTGCGGCTCAGGGCATCCGGATGACGATGGGCTGGTTGCTGTAGATGACGGTGATGCGGTCCGGCTCGATGGCGGAGACGGTCATGCCGCTGATGTGGTCGCCGACCCAGACGGTGCGGCCGTTGAGGATGGCGGCGGGTTTGCTGGCGGAATAGAGGATGCCTTGCAACCGGAGCGGCACGGGCGGCGATGGCGGCGGGATGGTCGGTGCGGGGATGGCGGCGGGCGTGGGGGGGATGATGT
>JAPLTZ010000418.1 GCA_026397895.1 Verrucomicrobiota bacterium
GCCCTCTCCTCCACCACCCAGATTGTCCAGTCCTACCGCACCAACATGCCCGCCGGGGCCACGCCCGATTACACCAACTTCATCCAGTCCGCCACGTTCTCTTCCGCCGCCGCGACCGCCGCGACCGCCGCCCAGCAAATGCTGGTCGGCTCGACCGACCTTCCGGCCCGGAAACTGGAACTCGCCATCGCCGCCGCTCTGAAAGCCCTGACGGATGCGAACATCGTCTCCGCCGCCGATGCGCTTTCGTTGAATGAAATCCCGCTGACCGGCCAGATCGCCGCCGCGAGCGCCTTGACCGGCACGATTTATCTGGGAGCCGATCATCCCACGAATCCCTACCGGCACAAATGGCATCCCAGCCACCGCCACGGTTACGCCATCACCCGCGCCGTGAGCATCAATTTCGATTCCGCCTCCAGTTCAAACGCCCTCGCGCTGGCGGGGTTCGGGATTGACCGCATCACCGGCACCTATCGCGAGGAAATCAGCGGCCTGCACAAGCCGCTCGGCCCGGACCAGAACATCGGCCTCATCACCGAAGGCCGGATCAGGCTGGAGCGCGTCAGCTCCGTGGACACCTTGAACCAGTAATTTCAAAAAACTTTTTCCCATGAAAACGCATTCAACTTTTTGTCGCCGGACGGCAGCGGGCTTCCGGCGGATTGGCTTGCTGACGTTGCTCGGCGCGGCGTTCGCGTCTGTCGGGCGAGTGTCCGCCCTGCCGGTCGCGGGCGCGTTCGTCGAGCCGCTGCCCGGTTTCATCACCGTGGACACGCGGGTGGATTCCTCGGTCGGCACGCCGACGGCGGGCACGACGTATGTGCTCGGCCGCAACGATTCCAGCACCGCCATCCTGCGGAAATACGACGCGAGCGGCGCGGAACTGTTGTGGGATAGCGGCACGAATCAGGTCTATCTCACCGGCATCACGCCCAAAGCCATGGCCATCGGCGGCGGCTCGACGAATCTTTACATCGTCGGCGGCGGGGTGATTTACCGGGTGGATGCCAAAACCGGCGGGCTGGTCGGTTCGACGAGCGGTTCGTATGTGAGTTTCCAAGGCGTTTATTTTGCGAACGACACCGTCTACGTCTGCGGCAACTTCAGTTCCACCATCGCGCGCTCCGTGATGGGGCGCACGCTCGCCGCGCGCGGCTCGCTCACGTTCGGCGACACCGGCGCCGGCTCGGTGAACACCGCCAACTCCATCGTTGTGGACGACAGCGGCGACATTTACGTCGGCGGCAAGCTCGGCACGGGAACGTTCGTCTCGGACGTCTTCAGTTCGGGATATTTCGCCATGACCTACAAGCACCGGGCTTCCGGCATCGGCAATCTGACTGACGCGCAAACGGTGCTTGATTCCTCGAGCTATCCCAACGAGGCGGCCAATGTCTGGGCGAACGCCCAATTGGCGACGCCGTGCGGCATCGGCACCAGTTACGACAACGGCGATCATAATTATATCGTCCGGGCCAGCGGCGCGATGAATGTTCCCACCGCTGGCCAATACACCTTCACCAGCACCACCGACGACGGGGCATGGCTTTACATCGACGGCCAGAACGTCATCTACGACAACACCTCGCACGCCAGTCTGGCGACTTCCAAAACCATCTCGCTCTTTGCCGGGTTGCATTCGGTGGACTGGCTTTACTGGAATGGCGGCGGGCCGGGGAACGGCTCGCTGAACTGGGGACCCGCCGGCGGTTCGTCCGCCTGCGTCGCCGCCGCCGACTTTTCCGCCCATGTGAACAAGGGCTACGTCTTCAAGTTCAGCGGCGACCTGTCCACGTTCCGCAACGCCCACTTCACCACCGCCACCAGCGGCACCGGCGGCGAAATCAACGAACTCGCGTTCATCCAGGGCTGGGTTTACGCCATCGGCTCGTGGAAGGGCAGCGCCAACAATACCGCCATCAACCCCGCCGACCCCTCCAACGCCGGGTCGGCCGACGTGGACATCCTCAAGCTCGACACCGGCCTGCAGCTCAAGGCCCGCGCCACCGTCAAGGGCGCGGCGGACAACACCGGCTTCAGCATCACCGCCGACGAGGGCGGCAACGCCTACATCAGCGGCAGCTACGGCCCGCAGTCCGCCGACTTCTTCGGCAACGGCGACGCCACCAACCATCCCTTCGCCTCGCTCTCCTCGTCCAAGCTCAACATCTTCATCGCGCAGCTCGATTCCAACTTCACCTTCAAGTGGGTCAACGCGCCCTCCGGCACGCCGCCGAATTTCTCCTTCCCCACTCTGCCGCGCGTGCGGTGGAACAGCGTTTTGCAGCGCGTGTTCTGGACGGGCTATTTCAACTCCGGCTCGCTGCTCATGGGCAATCCCAACGCCGTGCAGACGCTCAACGGCCCGGAAGGCTTCATCGCCGTGCTCGACCCGGACGGCAAATTCACCGAGCGCGTGAACCTCACCGTCGTCTCCGATTACGGCGTCAGCGGCACGCAGGTCAAGCCGTTCGGCGGCCCGGCGCTGAACACGAACTGCGTCGCCAACCTCGGCAACACCAAGCCCGTCATCAAGGGCGCGCAGGTCACCGTCGCCGTGCCCGGCTTCCTCTACCGCGACGCGACCAACGACGACATCACCATCGCGACACAGCTCGACGCGACGAAGATTGACACGCTCGCCGAGACGCGCATCGGCTGCACCGGCCACCCCGTGGCTGAGAACGTCCCCCACGGCATCGCCAGCAGCTACACCTTCACGCTGACCAAGGACACCATCGTCACGTTCAACTGGCTCGTCGAACACGCGCTGCGCGTCAAGGCCGACTTCTCCGCCACCGCCGGCACGGACGGCAGCGGCACGCCCGGCCACATCGTCGGCCTCACCTCCGAGGCGGCGGGTTCGCCCGTGCCCTCGGTGCAGAAACACTGGATCAAGGAAAACGAGCCGGTCATCGCCACCATTGATGCGGCGTCGGATGATTTGGATTATCTCTCGCGCGGCCTCGCGGTGCGCTACGCGGTCACCGGCTACGATGCCTTTGGCCCGGCGAACACGCTCGGCGCGGCGGGCACGACGAGCTTCATCCCGTTCCTCGGCAGCGACGCGCGCCGGCAGGTGCCGCAATTCCTGATGACCGGCCCGGCGAGCATCACCTACCACTGGAAACTGAAAATCGGCGTGCAGATCAACACCACCGGCCTCAAGTCCGCCGGCTTCCCGCTCGTGCACGTGACGAGCGACCCCGGCCAAGTCGTGCCGCCCACGCAGGCGGACGGGCAGGGGACGGGGACGTTTTTCTTCGATGAGAACACGAGCCTGCAGATCGGCACCATCAAGAACCAGAACACCACGCAGCTCAAAGGCTGGTTCAACGGCGACGGCACCGTTTTCGCCAGCAGCGGTTCGCTGAGCAACCTGACCGGCGCGTTCGACGTGACCAACAGCAGCGGCGTGCAGAGCTACGTTTCGCAGCCGGTCGTCCAGCTCAAGCGCCCGGGCCGCGTGATGTGGGATTACGGCGACCGGATTTTCGAGGAGACCGTGTTCATCGGCAACACCGTGACGTTCGGCACCGTGGACGACCCGGCGGTGAAGGCGAAGTTGCGGATGGATCTGCCGCCGGAGCATGCGGACGTCACCGAATCGCCGCAGGGTAGCACCAGCGACGACATGGCCATGTGGGATGCGGCCGGCAAGAAATATTATCCGCTGCGGCCCGGCGTGGTGATGTCGTATTGGTATACGTCCGCCGACCCGGCGGAGCGCGTCATCATCCGGCTCACGTTCAAGTATCCGGTCGTCGCGCATTACCGGCACATCGCCAACACGCGCCCCGTGCCGCTGGACCCGTCCACGAACGATCTCGTCACGTTCAAGGAATTGAAATTCACCGAGGCGACCACCGGCGCGGCGGTGGATCAGAACGGCAGTTTCTCGGCCACCGGCCCCGGCAAGACCGTCCTGCTCTTCAACGAGACCAGCAGCATCGGCCGCGGCGGCAAGGTCATCACGCCGCGCGTGCGCGTGGTGGAGACGAAGAATTGGAACGACCAGTTGCCGGCGACGCAGAACGCCGTCATCGGCCGGAAAATCACCAGCGCCTACGACACCGCCGGGCTGGGCACGGGCTATCTCTTCTTCAACAAGGCGCGTTACAACACCGCCATCTACAGCCGCGACAACCTTTCCGGCCCGATCATTCCGGTGAACCTGTTCCCCACCGCCGGCCCGGACGAGCAGTTGGTCGTCGTGTGGTATGAGAGCCGCGACACGATGCTCTGGCCGTATCAGGCCGTGCGCTACCAACCGGCGTGGCCGACAACGGCGGCGGAGGGATTGCACCGCATCGTCATCGCCAGCCGCTTCGGCAACGAAAGCGTCGCGGCGGACGGCACCGACCAGATTGTCGTTCCCGCCGAGACCATCGGCACGAACAGTTATCCCGCCGAAACCCAGTTGAACCCGGCGCGGTTCCAGCAGGTGCAGATTTACAACCAGCCCGATCGCACGCTGCCGGGCTTCAACCCGAACGAGGAGCACGCGCTGCTCGCGCCGTCGTTGCGGTCGGCGGCGGTTTCGCCGCAGCCGATGGCGGCGTATGCCTTGCGCGACGGCGACTTGAACGTGACGGCCAAGGACGCGAGCTACACTTCCGACCACGGCGTGGGCGGTTTCCGGCGACAGCTTTTTCTACGGATATTATTTCTATCCGTTGTCGCCGGACTTCTGGTGGCCGCCCTCCGACCCGAAGAACCCCGGCGATTGCGTGGCGTTCCTGCCGGACGCCGCCGCTTTCTCGCGCGCGTTTTTTGACATTGATTACACGCGCAACGACCAGACGCCGGCGGCGCAGGGCATCCATTACACCACGGTCTGGCCGCAGGACGTGCCCATCCTGAAAGTCGGCGAAACGCTCACGTTCCCCGGCGGTGAATACCGCCTCGACCATCCGACCACGACCGTCATCAACGGCGAGGGGGATGTCGTCTCGCAGGAAACTCCCGGTCTGCCGGGCGTGGTGGGATTCGCGGCGGGGCAGGTCGTGTTCGACACGATGAACCCGGTGATGAGCGACCAGTTGAACTTCGACAAATACACGGCGCGCATCTTCCCGGCGCTGGAGGAGCGCACCGTCAGCCTGCCGGTGAGCCAGTTCCCGTCTGCGCTGCTGCCGGCGAACAAGCGCAGCACGGTCAAGAACGGCAACTATGTGTTCAGCCAGTTGCCGTCGTCGTTGCAGAAGCGGATTTTCTATGACCCCATCCGCGGCAAGCTCGGCATCAAGGGCTTCCTCAACGACAAGGACATCGCCGACTCCACGCTCACGGCCTCGCCGCCGGCGGTGTATGTGCTCGAACCGAACATCCTCACGCTCGCGGAGCAGCAGATTCTTAACGGCACGGCCAGCACCAGCCCGTTCAAGGATGTGTCCGGCTCGGCCTTCACGACGGCGATGGACGCGCTGTTCAATCTCTGCCGCAACCCGAACCAGCTCGACAAGGGCGGCGACGGCGTGGACGCGGCGTATCGCGTCGGCTTGGAGCAGAAGGTGAAGGTCAATGCCACCACAGGGCAGCCGCTCACCACGACCAGCGGCACGGTCATCACCGTGCAGCGCGACTCGACGAAAGCGGCGAACCTGCAGGCGCTCGGGCCGGGCCTCGCGATGGTCGCCAACCCGAATTTCCTGGACCCGAACAACACCAACCTCATCAGCTACGTCACGCTGGCGGAGAACAACAGCGACGCGCTCGGCGGCGCGCCGGTCGTGCTGCACATCATCAAGGTGGACAAGACGCAGCGGTATCGCGGTTCGATCAAGACGATTTTGTCGGACAATGTTTTCGACGAGAACATCATCCTGCGCCACACCGCCGACTTCGGCGGCAACGCGGACGACCTCGTTTTCGAGTGGTGGTATCGGCCGGAGGACGGCACGGAGGCGTTGCCGCCCGACCGCCAGCCGACTCCGACGCCGTGGAAACTGTTCGCCGATCCCTCGGGCAATCTGGGCGCGGGATTCTATCAGCTCACGCTGAAAGGCAACCCGAGCGCGCCGGAGGTGTTGCTGGGCGACACACTGTTCTATCTGCGCTACCGCCACAAAAACGATGTGCACGAAGGCGTGAACTGGGAAGTGACGCAGCCGAACGGTTCGCGCCGTTGCGTGCTGAACAATTGCGTGCCAGGCATCCCGTATGACTGGGCGGGCGCGGGCAATTCCACGCCGGAGGATATTGATGGCGACGGCCAGCCGGATTACAAGCCGCAGCTCGCCGAGGGCTGGATCAAGCGCGTGCTGGGCGCGGTGAATCCTTACGAGGCGCGCATCCGCGACTTCACCGGCAACGCGCCGGCGACGTATTCCAGCATCATCCAGGAACTGGGTGCGCCCTACTCCGGGCCGGTGGCGTTGAACCCGGACAAGAACGTCATCGAGAACGTCGGCCTCATTGCGCTGTATCAGACGATCCTGAATCGCGGGATGGATTTGAGCATCAATCTCTCCACGCCGATCACCGGGCCGACGATTGCCAACGCGTTGCAACTGGCGTCCACGCGCATCAGCGATTTCTATCTGCTGCTGGGCAATGAGGCGTATTCCGATTCGCTGAACCCGACCATCGGCTTCGGCAGCGACAGCGTGGAATACGGCAACCTGGCGCCCGCCGTGTTCGCGTTCCAGAACCAGCTTTCCTCGCGGTTGGACGAGGAGTTGGGATTGTTGCGCGGGGTGAATTTCAATTACGGCACGCCGGTGTTCAACCGGCTGTTCTGGAACTTCACGCACGCCGAGGGCGAGGCCGCCTACGCGATGAAATACGACATCAGCGACATCAATCAGGACGGGTTCATCGATGAGAAAGACGCGATGACGCTCTACCCGCAGGGCCACGGCGATGCGTGGGGGCATTACCTCACGTCGGAAAAGATGCAGTATGACCTGCTGCGGCATCCGTATTTCAACTGGGTCTCGCGCTCCGAGTTCCTGAACATCTCGGACATCGTCGTGCCGGTGGATTATCTGGACGAGCGGAAGTTCGCGCAGATTGCCGCGGCGAAATCGCAGGCCGGCGCGGAGATCGTGAACATGACGTATCGCCAGAAGTTCGTGGCCGACCCGCGCGGCCAGTGGCAGGGTTACTTGGACACGGACAAGAATCTCGCGTGGGGCGTGGACGAGTGGGCGCGGCGCGCGGGGCAGGGCGCATTCTTTGACTGGGTGACGGCCAACGCGCTGTTGCCGGCGGTGCATCCGAACACGAATTACACGGGCATCCAGAAGGTTGACCGCACGACGGTGGGAGACATCGCCACGGTGGCGGGCAACCTTTCGGGCATCCAGCAGACGATGGACCAGGTGGACGGCGGGAACAACCCGCTCGGTCTGGCCAACGGCGCGCTGCCGTTCGCGATTGATCCGAACTTCCTGATTGTCGGCTCCGGGGTGCAGGGCCAGAAATTCTTCGACCAGGTTTACTCGAAGGCTGTGACCGCGCTGAACAATGCCAAGGCCACGTTCGACAACGCCAATGAGTTCAACAACATGATCCGGCAGGTGGCGAATTCGGAAACGGGATTCCGCAACCAAGTTTATGAAGAAGACCTGGGGTATCGCAACCAGTTGATCGAAATCTTCGGCACGCCCTACGAGGGCACGATCGGTTCGGGCAAGTTGTATCCGGCCGGTTATCAGGGGCCGGACCTCGCCCTGTATGCCTACGTCAAGGTGAACAACGTGAATGACAGCACTGTGCCCAAGCCGAGCCAGGCGTTTGTGAGCAATCTGGCGGATCAGACCACGGGCAGCAGCGCCAACCTGTTCAAGCAGTCGGGCATCATCATCCCGCTGTCGTCCGACTGGAAGACGAAGTTCAACCTGACCCTGTTCAACGGCACGGCCGCTTCCGTCAATTATTCGGATTTCGCGCCGGGCTCGACGACGATTGTGCAGTTGCAGAACCTGAACCTGCCGGTGATGGCGTCGGGCTATTCCTACGTTGCGCCGGCCGAATGGGGCAACCGCAGTTCCGTCGGGCAACTCCAGTCCAAGATCAACGAAATGGTGCAGGCGCAGGCCGACCTCAACCGCGAGTTTTATGCCTGGGATGCGGCGCAGGAGAAAGTCATTGGCAAACTGCGCTACCTGAACGCCAAGATGGAATGGGATGCCAATATCACCGCGTTGAATCTGAGCAAGGCCATCGCGGATGTCATCGCGGACAACGCCATCAAGGTTTTGAAGACGGCGTCCGCCTTTTCCGCCGCCACCGGCGAGTTCGTGGACAAGGCCGGCAAGGATTTTGCCGACATGATCCCCACCATGACGCCGGAAATTGGACTCACGGTGAGCGCGGGTGACGCGCTTGCGCCCGCCCGCGGCGGCATCGAGGTCGGCGCGGCGGCGACCTGGCTGGGCGCGCGCTTCACGGCTTCGTCATTGGACACGGCGGCGACCGTGGTTGGCATCGTGCAGAAGCTGGCGGATGCCGGCTTCGACGCCGGAGTGCTCAGTTATCAGACCAAGGAGGAATGGCTGAACGAGCTGACGGAATTGCAGACCTACGCGAAGGACGAATCCGACCAGCGGGTCGCCGTCTTCAAGCAGATCCAGGTGCTCAACCAGTTGTCGGATGATTACCGCACCATTCTGGCCAACGGGGTGCGGTTGCAGGAACTGCGCACCGCTTTCAACAAGCGCACCGCCGCGCAGGCCCAGCAAAACCGTTATCAGGACATGACCTTCCGTTTCTCGCGCAACGCCGCGCTGGAGAAATACCGCTCGTCCTTCGATCTGGCGGCGCGCTATGCCTATCTGGCGGCTTCCGCCTACGACTACGATCTGAACCTGAGCGCCGACGATTCCGGTTCGCCGGTCGAAATCATGGCCGACATCGTCAAGCAACGTTCCATCGGGCTGGTTGCCGATGGCGTTCCGCAGATCGGCGCCAAGGGGCTGGCCGAAGACCTGGCAAAACTCAAGGGCAACTACGACGTGCTCAGCACGCGCATGGGGCTGAATAATCCGCAGATCGAAACCACCACGTTCTCGCTGCGCGCCGAACGATTCCGCCTGTTCGGCGTCAACGCCACCAACACCGATGACTCCTTCTGGCAGCAGACGTTGCAGGACCCGCAATACTACAAGGCCGACCTGTGGCAGGTGCCGGAGTTCCGGCGCTATTGCCGCCCGTTCGCCTCCGAATCCGCCGGCGTCCAGCCCGGCCTGGTCATTCCGTTGAGCACGAAAATCATTTCCGGCCTGAACTTCTTCGGCTGGCCGCTCGGCGGCGGCGACAGCGCCTACGACCCCTCGGTTTATGCCACGCGCATTTCGTCGGTCGGCGTCGCCTTCGCAGGCTACGACACCGCGAACCTTTCCCGAACACCGCGTGTATATCTGATTCCGGCGGGGACGGACATCATGACCGTGCCCAACAGTCCCGATTTCAATCTGCGCTTCTGGAGCGTCAAGGATCAGGTCATTCCCATTCCGTATCCCGCGACCACCGCCAACCTGGGCAGCCCGACTTGGCGGCCGTTCATCGACACCGTCAACAGCCCCGACGGCTCGCTCGGCGACATCCGCAAATTCTCCAGCTTCCGCGCCACCGGCTTTGACAGCATTGACCCGGCGGACATTGACATCACCACCCTGACCTACGACTCCCGGCTCGTCGGCCGTTCCGCCTGGAACACCAAGTGGCTGCTCATCATCCCCGGCGCCACACTGAACGCCGACCCCGCCACCGGGCTGAACGGATTCATCAACAGCGTCAAAGACATTCAACTCATCATCAATAGCTACGGCTACTCCGGAAACTGATCACCACCCAGCCAAGGTTATGAAACACCAACTCAAAAAACTTTTCGCCGCCGCGCTCCTCGCCGCGCTCCTCGCGCCCAAGTTTGCCGCTGCGCAAATCTCCGAGCCCGACACCATCTTCTACGGCCAGGTCATCAACCGCACCAGCGGCCAGCTCGACCTCGCCACCGCCGGCAAACTCGTCTGGACCATCGCCCGGCCCGACGGCCGCCAACTCACCCTCAGCGCCGCGCTGACGCCGCTGAACAACGGCCAATATTCCTACCGCCTCACCGTGCCGCATCAGGCCCTCGCCTACGGCCTCACCGTGGCCGACACCTCCGTGCCGCTCCCGACCGTCCCCGCGAATTGCAGCCACCTCCTCATCACCGTGGACGGCGCTCCCGCCGGCATCCTCGCGCCCGGTTCGAGCCAGTTCGCCGTCGCGCAAGTTGCGCGCGCCGCGACCTACCGGCTGGATTTGGAACTGCTTAACCCCCTCGCCGACACCAGCGGCGACGGCATCCCCGACTGGTGGAAGGCGAAATACGGCATCACCAATCCGAACGGCGACAACGACGGCGACGGCTGGTCCAACCTCCAGGAATTCCGCAACGGCGGCAATCCCAACCAGGACAACCGTCTCCCCGCGCTCGCCATCACCGAATACTGGGTTTACGCCGACGGCCTCACCGAAATCCTGTTCGACGCCGTGGATTCCGACAGCGCGCCGGCGAACCTGCATTACACCCTCACCACCCTGCCGGACAGCGGCACATTTTACCTGCACACCGTCAACCCCGACGGCAGCGTCCAGGACACCGCGCTCTCGCACAACGGCTTCTTCACGCAGGACGACGTGAATCAGGGCCGGCTCGTGTTCGTCCACAACGGCACCAACACCGCCGCCGCGCCCGTTGCTTTCACAGTGAACCTCGCCGATGAAAATCCCGCCCACGCCACCAACTACAACATCTGGCTCAACGTCTATCGCCCCGCCTACTCCGACACCGTGAATCAGGCCGCCGCCGCCGCCGCCGCCTCGCCGTTCGGGTTCAGCGACATTTCCGGCCTCGCGTTCGGCGAGCAGCAGATGCTCATCAACTATTTCATGAGCCGCGACCACAACTTCATCCTCGCCGACGCCTCGCGCGCGGCCTCAGCACGGACGATCAAGGCGGCGAGCGCCGGCGTGAGCGCGAGTCAGGATCATCCGCACGTCCTCGCCGGCGGCGCGGGCGACGACCACCTCGTCGGCGGCACGGCCAACGACATCCTCATCGTCGGGCGCGGCAACGACACCCTGCGCGGCAACGCCGGCGCGGACTTGTTCATCGTCTCCGGCGTGGATTCCGGCAACGACACCATCGAAGACTTCACCGTGGCCGACGGCGACGCCCTCGACATCTCCCGCGCTCTGCAAGGCGCGTCCGGCCAGCTCACGAACTACGTCCAGCTCACGCCGAGCGGCACGAACACGCTGCTCGCCATCAGCACCGCCGGGCGCGGCAACAGCTACACCAACATCGTCATCACGCTGCTCGGCACGCATTTCGCGCAGGCGGATTTGCGGACGCTGACCGACGGCGGCAATCTGCTGACCGGCAACAAGACCCTGTCGGCGGTGGTGTCCATCACGGCCAGCATCCCGAACGCGAGCCAGAACGGTCCCGTCGCCGGTCAGTTCACCTTGACCCGCACCGGCTCGACCGGTTCGGCGCTGACGGTCAACCTCACCATCTCCGGCTCGGCGGTGAACGGCAGCAGCTACGAATTGATTTCGTCCCAGGTCACGTTCGCCGCCGGCGCGCGCACGCTGAACCTGCCGGTCACTCCGTATCAGACCACGGCGGCGCTCTCAACCGTCGCGCAGGTCGCCATTGCGGCGGGCGCGGATTACGAAATCGGTTCACCGGCGTCGGCGCAGGTGACCATCGAGCCGCTGCTGCCGCAGATCACCATCGAGGCCGTCGAGCCGACGGCCATCCGCAGCGACCTTACGCCCGGCACGTTCCTCGTGTCGCGCGCGGGCATCGTGGACCGCAGCGTGCTGGTGCGTTTGACCATCGGCGGCACGGCGTCCAGCAGCACGGACTACAACAGTTTTTCGTCGCTGCTGAACCTTTCGGCGTATCAGACGACGGCGCTGATTTCCATTGTGCCCAAGTCCACGGCGAACCTCTCCGGCGGCGCGAAGTTCGTGCAGCTTTCGCTCAAGACGGATGCGACCTACAAGGTGATGAGCCCCGGCAGCGACCGCGTGTTTATCGTGGATCAGTTATTCACGCGCAGCCTGTGGCAGCAGCGGTATTTCACCAACTCCACAGAAGATTGGAACACCTTCGCCAACCACGACTCCGGCAACACCGGCATCCGCAACCTCAACCGCTATGCGTTCGGCCTGAACCCGACGAACCCGGTCGTGACCAACGGCCTGCCGTTCTACCAGATTCTCAACGACCACCTCTGCGTGACGTTCCGGCATCCGCTGGCCGTCACCGACTTCGATTACATCGTGCAGGTCTCCGACGACCTCGTCCATTGGAGCTCGCTCGCCGGCGACGTGGAGCCGTTCACGCCCGCGAACGCCAACACGAACGACGTCGAGACGTTCTCGTTCCGCGGCAAGACCACGGTTCACGGCGGCCAGCCGAAACAGTTCATGCGCGTGCTGCTGCAACCGCGCTGATCGTCAACCGAATCACCGATGAAATTTGTCCGGCCAACTTTATGCGCGCTCGCCGCCCTCGCGGCGGCGGCGTGCATTTTGACGGCGGGCTGCACGCCCAAAAAGTCCGGCAACGTCCTCGCGCGCGTCGGCGACCGCGAGATCACCGTCGCGGATTTTCAGGCGGAACTGAAATTCCGCACCGCCAACCGCCAGCCGATTCCCGACCGCCAGACGTTGCTGGAACAGATGATCGCCCGCGAAACCCTCGTGCAACAGGCGCGGGCCGCCGGCCTCGCCAATGCCGCCGATGTGCGGCGCACCGTGGACGACGTGCTCATCGCCAAGCTCAAGGAAACCCGCCTCACGCCGCAGCTCGACGCGGTGAAAATTTCGCCGGAAGAAATCCGCGCGGCCTACGGAAAGGAAATCGCCCGCTTCACGCAGCCGGCCAAAGTGCAGCTCGCGTTCGTCTTCATCGCGGTTGATCCGAAGGCGAACACGAATCAGCTCGCAGGTGCCGAGGCGCGCGTGGCGGAAGCGCGGCGGCTGGCGCAGGCGTTGCCGGCGGGCAGCCGGGGCTTCGCGCAGGTCGCGGCGGATTTTTCGGACGACCAGATCACGCGCTACCGCGGCGGCGACGCCGGGTGGTTCACCGCCGATTCCATTGCCGACCGCTGGCCCAAGGCGGTCATCGCCGCCGGATTTGCGTTACCGAACGCCGGCGACATCAGCGGCGTGCTCCGCGCACCGGAAGGTTTTTATCTGGTGAAGAAACTGGACGCCCGCGCCGCCGTCGTCGCGCCGCTGGCGCTGGCGCAGCCGGTCGTCGAGCGCCGGCTGCTTGCGGAGAAGCGGGCGCGCATCGAACAGGAATTTCAGAAGCAAGTCCGCGCCGCCGTGGCGGTGCAGACGGACGCGGCGGCACTCGCCGCCGTGGCTTATCCGACCCAAAACATCGCGAAGGCGGCGGAGCTGTTTCCGCCGGCGTCGCCGAGTTCACACTGATTTTACGTCATGAAACCAAACCTATCATCGCTCCGCCGGGCCGTTCAGAAGCTCGGATGCCTGGCGCTCGTTGCCTCCGGTCTGCTGGCCCTGCCGGCCCACGCCGCCAACCCGAACATCGCCGGCACGCTCGCCACCGTGCGCGTGCTGGACACGGAGAGCACCAATCTGTTTGACGCCGCCGTGGTCAGCGAGGGCGACACCAACCTCCTGACGGTTTACGTTGATTTTGCGCCGACGAACTACGGCACCCTGCTGCCGCTGCCGTCCGGCGTGGTGCAGAGCGGAACGAATTTTCTGATTGCCGCCACCAACGGCACGATGGCCACCACCATCTTCACCCAGCTTCTCTTCACCGCGACGGCGAACGTCATCCCCGTGCCCAACTTTTCCAACGTCACGTTCCACGCCTACGTCATTGACGCGCGGGGCAGCAATTCCCTGACCCGCAGCACGACGGTGCGCATCACGGCCACCAACGACCCGAACACGCTGACCGCGTCCGGCACCACGAACATCAACGACAAGCAGACCGCCGCGCCGTTCCGGAACGTCACCGTCACCGACCCCGACGACGGCGGCGACCAGCCGCAGACCGCCACGGTCACGTTGAACGGCGTCAGCCACGGCTATCTCGACGTGAGCGCCACCGGTTTCGCCAGCAACAACCTCGCCTACACCTTCACCGGCACGCCGACGGAAGTGACGAACGAGCTGGCCGGGCTGGTCTTCGTGCCGAGGGGCAATTTCTTCACGCCGGGGACGACGGACACGACGACCTTCACCCTGCGCGTCTCGGACGGTTACATCACGCGCACCAACAGCGCCGTCACCGTCGCCACCTACTCCACGAACGACGCGCCCACGCTCACCGCGTCCGGGGTCTTCACCATCACGGACAAGCAGACGGCGAAGCCCTTCGCCAGCGCCGTCGTCACCGACCCCGACTTGAGCGCGACGCAGGCGCAGGTCATCACCGTCACGCTGGACAGCACGAACAACGGTTATCTCGACATCGGCAGCAGCGGATTCAGCAGCAACAACTTCGTCTACACCTTTTCGAACTCGCCGGCGGGCGTCACGGCGGCGGTTTCCAACCTCGTGTTCGTGCCGCTGGAAAACATTCTCCCGGTCGGGTTGTCCAACACCACCACCTTCACCGTCCAGGTCACGGACGGCTACGTCACCCGCACCAACTCCGCCGTGCAGGTCGTGGCGATCTCGACCAACGACATCCCGCAACTGACCGGCGTCACCGCGCCGCACATCCCCGTGGAGATCGGCAACACCATCTATCCGTTCTCGTTCCTGACGTTCATTGATCCCGACCACAACGACAGCCTCACCGACACCAACGGTCAGGACCTCGACTGGCAGGTCGCGTTGACCGGCCCCAGTCCGTTGGGCGAACTCGCCTCCGGCGGCAGCCCGGTCGGATCGACCTTCAGCGCGAGCGGCGGCGCGGTCGCCGCCACCGTCGGCCTGCGCGACTTGAGCTACATCGCGCCGACGCTCGCCATCACCGGCACGAACACACTCAAGCTCGCCATCACCGCCGACGACGGCCACGGCGGCACGGTTTCCAACAACGTCTTCCTCGACCTCTACTCGCTCGTCTCGCCGCCGGGGCTTTCAGGAATGCAATCCGGCCAGACCGTCAACGACAACAGCACCGTCGCGGCGTTCTCCAAGGTGAGCATCCAAAGCTTCAACGGCAGCGCCGTCACCATCAGGATCGCGCTCGCCGGCGGCGTCACCAACGACGCGCAGGGCCAGTTGATCAACCTCGGCAGTTTCAGCAAGACCACCGTCGGCGGCGCGCCGTCCGTGTATTCCTTCACCGGCACGAGCGAGGCCGCCACCGCCGCCATCCGCGCGCTGCTGTTCCAGCCCGTCGCCAACCGCATCGGCGGCGGCAGCACCGACACCGCGCGGTTCGGGCTGACGCTCATTGACGGCATTTTCACCAACGCGCCGGACACCTCCACCACCGTCATCATCGTGCCGGTGAACGACACGCCGGTCCTCGCCGGGCTGTCGGCGCTCGTCACGATTCAGGATAATCAGACTTTGCCGCCGTTCCCCACCGTGCTCATCACCGACGCGGACGAGGGCGGCCAGCAGCGCGTTTCCGCCACCATCACGCTCGATGTCGCGGCCAAAGGCTCGTTCAGCACGAACAGCCTCGCCGCTTCCGGCTTCACCAACACCGGCGCGGCCTACGTTTTCACCGGCACATCGGCCGCGCTCACGACGGCCATCCGCCAGCTTGTCTTCGTGCCCACGCCCGGGCGCGTTGCCGTCGGCCTGACGGAAACCACCGTGTTCACCATCGTGCTGAACGACAGCTACGGCGGCTTCCTCGCGAACAGCAGCACCGCCGTGCGCGTCGCGTCCGTCAGCGGCCTGCCGGTCGTGAACGTCCCCACGCCGCAGCCCGTGTCCATTCCCATCGCCACCAATATCTATCCGTTCCAGGCCGTGACGATTTCCGACCCGACGCTCCTGCAGGTCAACGTGCGCATCAACAGCACCGCGCAGGGCGCGTTCACCACCAACAGCGTGACCAGCACCGGCTTCACCAACCGCGGCGGCGGCGTCTATTTCATCTCCGGCCTGGCGAGCAACGTCACCGCCGCGCTGCAGGCGCTGGATTTTTCGCCCGCGCCCAGCCTGCCGTTCGGCGCGACGATCAACTTCACCATCAGCGTCACGAACGCGCTGCCGAATTTCGTTTCCGTGAACCACGCCGTCGTTTTGCGCACGGTGCGGAATTCCTTCATCGTCACCAAGCTCACCGACTACGACCCGAACGGCAGCGTCCCCGCCAATCAGAAGGAAGGCACGCTCCGCAAAGCCATCGCCGACGCGAAGAACAACGATCACATCACGTTTGACATCCGCTCCGGCGTGGTCGGCCAGCCGGATTATCCCGCCGTCATCCATCTGCAGGTGCCGCTCTACATTTACAACAACCTCACCTTCGACGGCCCCGGCGCCGACCGCCTCACCATCAGCGGCGACTCCGACCTCGACGGCGACGCCGACGTGCAGCTCTTCAACATCAACGCCGCCGTCACGATGAACCGCCTCGCGTTCACGCTCGGCCATGATTCCTTCGCCGGCGGCGCGTTCGAGGTGGGCATGGACGGCGATCTCGTGTTGAGCTACTGCGCCGTGACCGATTCCAGCGCGGACATCTGGGGCGGCGGCATTGACGTCACCGCCGGCAAGCTCACGATGGATCACTGCCTCGTGCGCGGCAACCGCACCAGCACCGAGCTGGGGCAGGGCGGCGGCGGCATCTCGCTCTACACGGAACAGCCCTGCACCATCGTCAGCACCACGTTCGCCACCAACCGCCAGAACGCCATCGCCGGCCTCGGTGGCGGTGCGCTCTACGCCGAGACAATTGATTCCGGCGTGCAGTTCAACGTCCATCTCCTGAGCTGCACCTTCCACGACAACGTGGACGCCGCGGGCCACGGCTCGTCCATCCGCCCGAATGTCTTCAACACCTTCGTGCAGTTGCAGAACACCATCGTCGCGGACGGTTCGGGCCGGAATCTGGAGATGGACGAGAGCGGCCTGATTGTTTCGCTCGGCGGCAACATCTCCGACGACGCCACCGCCACGACCTATTCCATCGGCGGGCCGGCGACGAACAATTATATTTTCCATCCGCCCGCCGACCAGATCAACATCCCCGCCACGAACCTCCTCGCCGCGCTCGCCAGCAACGGCGGCCCGACGCCGACGTTCGCGCTGACTTCCGGCAGCAGCGCCATCGGCAACGCCTTTTCCAACACGCCGTCCGCCGCATTCTACGCCACGCTCGGCACCGACCAGCGCGGTTATTTCCGCGACCACAGCCCGGACATCGGCGCGTTCGAGCGCCTGGCCTCGCAGCGCGTCATCATCGAGGAGATTGGCTTCAACCCCGCGCCGCCGCGCACCAACGACGAGTTCATCGAGTTCTACGTCCCGCGCGATTCCGCCGCGCTCAACCTCGGCGGCTTCCAGGTGCTCGTGGACGGCGTGCTGCGCCACACGTTCACGAATCAGAACCTCCAGCCCGGCGAGGCGCTCGTGCTCTTCTCCTCCGGCGCGGTGAGCAACGGCGTGCCTTCCGGCGTCTACCGGCAGATCGCGTCCACCAACCTGCAACTGGACAACGCCGGCGGCTTGGTCACGC
>JAPLTZ010000216.1 GCA_026397895.1 Verrucomicrobiota bacterium
TTCGAGCGTGTCAGGGTAGGGCGAAACGGGAATAAATCAAGCCGGGCAATTCAACACGGCGGCGTTCGCGGCGTGCCGCCGGCTCATTTCGGATCGGGAAGATTCTTCAGCACCTCCGCCAGCTGCGATTCGGTGAACGGCTTGTTCAGCCGGACCGTCACGCCCAGCGCCTTGAATTCGCCGGCGATTGTTTCCTCCATGCGTCCGCTGGCGACCACGACGGGGATGTCCGGGAGCATCCGGCGGAGCGTGCGCACGAACGCCAGCCCGTCCATGTGCGGCATGTGCAGGTCGGTGATGACGGCGCGCAGCTCGGTGCGGTGCTGCGCGGCTTGGATGAGCCCGTCCGCGCCGTCGGTGGCGGTGAGCGGCCTGAAGTTCAGCCGCCGCAGGACCGCGCGCGCGACTTCCCGCACCGGTGAAGGCCGAGCCTTTGCCGGGCTGCGAATACACCTGCATGAATCCGCCGTGCCCCTTCACGATGCCCATGCAGGTGGAGAGGCCGAGGCCTGTGCCCTTGTCCGGGCCTTTGGTCGTGAAGAACGGGTCAAAAATCCGGTCGAGAATCTCCGGCGGAATGCCCGTGCCGGTGTCGGTCACGCGCAGCATGACATACTCGCCGGGTTTCGCGTCGGGCGCGGCGGCGGCGGCGACAAAGGCGGCATCCAACTCCACGCGTTGCGCCTCCAGCACCAGCTTGCCGCCGTGGGGCATGGCGTCGCGGGCGTTGACGCACAGGTTGAGCAGCACCTGATGCAACTGCGTGCCGTCGCCGGACACGGTGGGAAGTTTCGGGTCGCAGCGGACGGCCAGCTCGATGTTTTTGGGGAAGCTGCCCTTCATCAGGTTCTCCATCTCGCGGACCAGACGCGTGGGCTGGAGCGAGACGCGGTCGCCGTCCGCGCCCTTCGCGAAGGTCAACAGTTGCCGCACCATGTCCGCGCCGCGCCGGGCGCTGGCCTCGAACATGTCCACGATCTTCGACTCGCCGGGATACTGGATGCGCAACAGCTCCACGCCCATCATGATCGGGGCGAGGGCGTTGTTCAGGTCGTGCGCCACGCCGGCGGCCAGCGTGCCGATGCTGTCCAGCCGCTGCGTGCGCAGCAGCTGCCGCTCCATGGTTTTCCGCTCGGCGAGGCTTTGGCTGCGCTCAATTTCCATCGCCACGCGCTGGCCGATGACGCGCAAAATCTCCCGGTCCTCCTCGGTGAAGTCGTGCGCCTTCGTGTCCAGCAGGCAGGTGACGGCCACCACGCGGCCCTGCGCGTCCACCGACGGCACACCGCAGTAGGCGGTGGCGTTGTGGTCGCGCAGGAATGTCGCCTGCGGGAATCGCTCCTGGACCTTGTCATAGACACGCAGGGCCTTCGTCTCCTCCACGGTCGCGCATGGCGTGATGTCCAGCGGGCAGCCGCCCGCGTCGCGGAAGATCTGCCCGTTTCGGAACACCGCCTTGAATTGCAGGTCCTTGCCGGCGATCTGCGAGAGGCAGACCACGGGGACATCGAACAGCTCGGCGATCATGCTCACGACCTCCTCGAAGACCGAGCCCGGATCGCCGGAC
>JAPLTZ010000041.1 GCA_026397895.1 Verrucomicrobiota bacterium
CGCGTCCTCTGCGCCTCTGCGTTTCTCCCCCGCCGCCCATGAATCTGCTCGCCACCATCCGCCTCGCCTTCCGCGCCCTGCGCCGGAACAAAATGCGCACCCTGCTCACCATGCTGGGCATCATCATCGGCGTCGGCGCCGTCATCGCTATGGTCGCGCTCGGCCGGGGGGCCAAGGCGCAGGTCGAGGCCCGCATCGCCTCGCTCGGCCAAAACCTCATCATGATTTTCTCCGGCTCCGTCAACCGCTCCGGCGTCTATACCGGCCACGGCGGCGCGGGCACGTTGAACGTCGAAGACGCGGACGCCATCGCCAAGGAAATTCCCGGAGTCGCCGCCGTCAGCCCGGAAGTCCGCAGCGGCGCGCAGATCATGGCGGGCAACAACAACTGGAGCACCTCCATCATGGGCGAAAGCCCGGACTACCTCACCATCCGCCAATGGGAGCTGGCCGACGGCACCATGTTCACCGAAGCCGACGTGCGCGGGGCCACCAAGGTCTGCATCCTCGGCAAAACCACCGCCGACAAACTGTTTCCCGACGAAAGCCCCGTTGGCCAGATCATCCGCATCAAGAACGTCCCCGTGAAAGTCATCGGCCTGCTCGCGCCCAAGGGATTTTCCATCATGGGCTCGGATCAGGACGACACCGTCATCGCCCCCTACACCACCGTGATGAAACGCTTTGCCGGCACCACCACCCTGCGCACCATCAACGTCCAGGCCGCCAGCTTCGAGGAATTGGACGCCGTCCAGACCGCCGTCACGGAATTGCTGCGCCAGCGCCACCGCATCCAACCCGGGCGCGACGACGACTTCATGATCCGCAACCAGAAGGAAATCTCCGACACCGCTAACGCCACCACCGCCGTCCTCACCGGTCTGCTCGCCGGCATCGCCAGCGTCTCGCTCCTCGTCGGCGGCATCGGCATCATGAACATCATGCTCGTCAGCGTCACCGAACGCACCCGCGAGATCGGCATCCGCATGGCCGTCGGCGCGCGCAGCCGTGACATCCTTGTCCAATTCCTCATCGAAGCCATCACCTTGAGCTCCACCGGCGGCATCCTCGGCATCGCGCGCGGCGTGGTCGGCGCGATGGGGATGACCTATTTCAAGGAATGGCCCACGACCGTTTCGCCCGAATCCATTCTCATCGCCGTCTGCTCCAGCGCGCTCGTCGGCATCCTCTCCGGCTTCTACCCCGCGTGGAAAGCCTCCAAGCTCGACCCCATTGATGCGTTGCGGTATGAATAATTCCCGTAGGAGACGACGTAAGGAGTCTCAAACTTTCCGGCAGATAATTTAGAGACTCCTCACGTCGTCTCCTACAATCAGCGATGATGAAAACGGAAATCCTTCCCACGCACACGAAGGCATTGTTCGCCGCCGCCGTGCAGCGCGCCGCCGCGCTGCTCCGCGCCGGCGAAGTCGTCGCGCTGCCCACCGAAACTGTCTATGGCCTCGCCGCCAACGCGCTGGACGCCGCCGCCGTCGCCAAAATCTACGCGATCAAAGGCCGCCCCACGCACAACCCCATCATCGTCCACGTTGCCGGCGTGGAAATGGCGATGCGCTGCGTGGCCAACTGGCCTCTCTCCGCCCGCAAGCTCGCCCGCTCCTTCTGGCCCGGCCCGCTCACGCTGGTCCTGCCGCGCGCCAAAGCCATCCCCGACATCGTCACCGCCGGCGGCGACACCGTGGGCGTGCGCTGGCCGAGCCATCCCTTCATCCAGGCTGTCATCCGCGAATGCGGCTTCCCGCTCGCCGCGCCCAGCGCGAACCCCTCCAACGAAATTTCGCCCACCAACGCCGCGCATGTCGCCAAGAAACTCGCCGGCAAAATCGCCCTCGTCGTGGACGGCGGCCAATCGCAGGTCGGCATCGAGAGTACCGTGATTGATCTGACCGCCAACCCGCCGCGCGTGTTGCGCCCCGGAATGATTCACGAGGAGTCGTTGCTCGCCGTGCTGGGCAATTTGCAATCCTCAATCCTCAATCCTCAATCCTCGACTGTCTTGCGCAGCCCCGGCCAACTCGCCAAACATTACTCGCCCAAGGCCAGACTCATCGTGTTGAACTGGCGTGACGCCGCTGACCTGCGCCAGCAACTCGAAACCCGAAACCCGAAACTCGAAACCTGCCACATCATCGCCCACACGCACATCCCGTCCGAATCCGGCTTCGCCAGCGTGAGCGTCATCCCGCACGACGCCGAAGCCTTCGCCCGCGCCCTCTATGCCGAGCTGCACCGCTGCGACGAGGCGGACGCGGAACTCATCATCGTCGAAGCCTTGCCCGACGCTCCGGAATGGCGCGCCATCGCCGACCGCCTGCGCCGCGCGGCGGCGTAAAAACCTACCAATCGGTAGAATCGTTTGTTGACGAACCGCACCCGTTGCGGCAAGCTCACACGCGATGAAATTTATGAAGCGTATCGTTC
>JAPLTZ010000100.1 GCA_026397895.1 Verrucomicrobiota bacterium
CGTGCCGATTCGCATCGACATCATCGAGGACGACGCCAGCCTGCGGAAAATTTTCGCCGGCTGGCTGGCGGAGGCGGAGGGCTTGGAGGTGGTGAGCCAGTTCGCGGATGCCGAGGCCGCGCTGGAGACACTGCCGGCCATGCAGCCTGATGTGGTGCTGGTGGACATCAATCTGCCGGGGAAGGACGGGATCGAGTGCGTGGCGCGGCTCAAGCCGCAATTGCCGAAGACGCAGTTCGTGATGCTCACCGTCTACGAGGACACGGAACGCATTTTCGGGGCGCTGGTGGCCGGGGCCACCGGGTATCTGCTCAAGCGCGCCGCACGCGAGGAATTATTGTCAGCCATCGAGGAGGTGCATGGCGGCGGCTCGCCGATGAGCAGCAGCATCGCGCGCATGGTGGTGCAATCGGTCACGCAAAACGGGCTGGCCACGCCCGCCGCCACCGCGCTGGCCGTGCGCGAACGGCAGGTGCTGGACCTGATGGCGCGGGGTTACGTCAACAAGGAGATCGCCGAAACCCTGGACATCAGCGTGCCCACGGTGAAAACCTACATCCGGCGGGTCTACGAGAAACTTCACGTCCATTGCCGGGCGCAGGCGGTGGCGCGGTATCTCAACAAATGAACGCCGTCCCGCGCCGCCGGCCGGGAACGGCCAAGTCCCGGCGCCGCCGCCGGCGTTTTTGGATTGGCGCGGCCCTGCTCATTCTCATCGCGCCCGGCGCAATCAAACCGTTGTGCGGGGCGGAAACAAATATTTCTCCTGCCGCGCCGTGGCTGGTCATCGAAAAGGTGATCGTGGATGGCGAACCGGCCACGACGAATGCGCTCCCGCCGGACGGCGTGATTACGCTTTCACCCGGGCCACACCGGATGAGTTTCCAATTTGGCCCGGCGGCCGGCGGTGACGCGGAACGCCCGTTGCGGCTGCGTTACAGGCTCGAGGGCACGGATGAAGGATGGCAGGAAGCCGGCGGGGCGATGCGTTTCACCGTGCGCCTGACCGACACGAACAACGATCCTTTCGCGTATCAGGATTTCACCGCGACCCATGACAGCGCCGGCTGGGACGGCGCCCCGGCCAAGTCCATCTCCTCGTATCGCCGGGAAATCCTCACCGCGCCGCGGAGGCAAAAGAGGAACTGCTCTATCAGTGTGATTTTGAAAATGGAGTGAACCTTGACAGCGAAGCGGGCACGCCCGCCGACTGGAGTCGCAGCACCCGGCTGCATCCCAAGATGCACGTCGTGGTGCGCGCCGGCCCCGACCCGCAGAATCACGCCCTCGCCGTGCGGGACGAACACCCCCGCATCATCGCCGTTTGGAACGGCCGGCCGCCGCTGGACATCCGCCCCAAACGCGGCGACAAGCTGGTGCTCGAATGGAAGGAGATGTTCACCGTGGGCGCCGGCGGAACGCAGACCGTCAGCTACCGGAACATTCCTCCCGGCCGGCACGTTTTTCGCGTGATGGCCGTGACGCCGCTGGGCGCGCCGACCGGTCACAGCACGGGGTTGACGATCATCGTCCCCGAGTTTCCGTTCTGGCGGTCGGCGAAGTTCATCACCTGGCTGATTGCCCTGACGGGCTTCATCCTGCTGGCGCAAGCCGTGTGGCTCATGCGGCAGCGATTGAAACGCCAGGTCGAGCGCCTGCAATGGCAGCAGGCCGTGGAACACGAGCGCACCCGCATCGCGCGCGACATCCACGACGACCTCGGCACCAGCCTGACGCGCATCGCCATCCTGAGCAAGTCCCCCCGCGAAACCGCCGACCTCAAGAGCATCTCCGCCATCACCGGCGAAATGACCCGCACCATGGATGAGATTGTTTGGGCGGTGAACCCCAAGAAAGATTCGCTGGACGGGTTGACCAACTATCTGGGCGCGTATGCCCAGGAATTGCTCTCCACGGCCAATCTGCGGTGCCGCCTGGATCTGCCCCTGCGACTGCCGCAATGGAATCTGCCGGCGGAGCTGCGGCACAATGTCTTTCTGGCCTTCAAGGAGGCGCTGAACAACGTGCTCAAACATTCGGGCGCGAGCGAAGTGCACATTGCGCTGGCCGTGAAACCAACCCATTTCGTGCTGACCGTCAAAGACAATGGCCGCGGCTTCCAGCCCGGCTTGGCCCCCGCCGCCGGCGTCCCGGCCTCCAACACCGGCGGTCACGGGCTGGCCAACATGCGCTCCCGGATGGAAAAAATCGGAGGTCAATTCAACCTCGCCAGCAGCCCGGATCAGGGCACCACCGTGTCCTTCACCATCAAGCCTTCCAGAATGAACGACGGGGCCGCATGAAGCCGCTTGGCCGCGCGCCCGCGCCAAAAAACCTTGCCTCACCGCTGTCGCCCACTTAATCTTTCGGCCGCTGTTGAGCCGGTTTTGACAGCGAAAAGTCAGTGCCGGGAGTTGTTGTTTCCAGTCGGTCGCGCGGTTAGCTCAGTGGTAGAGCATTACCTTGACACGGTAGGGGTCGGAGGTTCGAAACCTCCACCGCGCACCATCTTTCATCCTGCGGATTTCCTCTTGGTGGGTCAGTCGAAAGTCCCATTCATTCCCGCGCCGGCCTGCGGATGGTGATGAGCCATTTCACGATCTTGCGGATGACGATCCGCGGCAACAGCCGGACAATCAGCGTCGGTAAAAAATTCTGCACGCCGGAAATCACCACAAATCTTCCCTTGCGAAACGCCTTGTGGCCGTGCCGCGCCACCGCTGCTGCCGTCATCGCGGCGCGCAACACGGAGTCCGAGCCGCGGAAGTTGGCGACCTGGCCGAAGTTGGTGCGCGTCGGGCCGGGGCAGACGGCGGTGACGGTCACGCCGCTGCCGGCAAGCTCCTCGGCGATGGCTTCGCTGAAGGACAGCACAAAGGCCTTCGTCGCGTAATACACCGCCATGCGCGGGCCGGCCTGGAACGCGGCGGTGGAGGCGACGTTCATCACGCCGCCGCGCCGCCGCGCGATCATGTCCGGCAAAAATAATCCCGTGAGATTCATGAGCGCGGTGACGTTCACCTGCACCATGTCGAGCTGGCGGTCGAGCGGCAGGGCAGCGAAATCGCCGTGCGCGCCGAAACCGGCGTTGTTCACCTGCAACGCAGCGAAGATGCGGGCGGGCGTTTCCGGCAGGCGCAGGTCGGCGGTGACGACGCGGACTTCGGCGGAAAACTTTTGCCGCAGTTCGACCGCGAGCGCTTCGAGCGCAGCAGTGTTGCGGGCGGTGAGGATGAGCCGGCTGCCGTCGGCGGCGAAACATTTCGCGAGTTCGAGGCCGATGCCGGAGGACGCGCCGGTGATGAGGACGGTCTCGTTCAAAACTGGTCTTCCTTTTCCTTGAACAGCACGTTGAACGTCGTCAGCGAGCCGTAGCTTTTGGTGATGTATTGCTGCATCTCGACCTTCTCGCCGTCGCTGAGTTTCTCGTGGGCGGTGATCTTCTGTTCCAGCACGCGGAGGTTGTTGCGGATCATCACGACCTTGTGGAAAAAGGTTTCGAGCGGCACCTCCTTGGTCTGAAGCGTCGGGTCGGCGGGATGGAGAACGGCCTTGCCGCCGTGCCAGCGGACGCCGAGCTGCGCGGTGACGGCATCGGGCCGATCGAGGCCGAGCTTGAGGAGCGCGGCGGTGAGCGTGTCATCCACGAACTGTTTGAGCGGCACGGCGAGACCGGTGACGGCGACCTGCGGCTCGGCGGGCTCCAGCCCGGCGGCTTCGGGGGCGACGACGCGCTTGGTGCCGTCGTCGAAGATGATTTCGGCGGTGACTTCGGAGATGGTCTTGACGTTGCCAAGGCCGTATTGCGGGTGGCGGACTTTCATGCCGAGATGCAGGGCTTCGATTTTCATGGAACGATTAAAGCATGCCGGGCGGGGCGCGACACGTTTTTTGTTTCGTCGGCGGCAGGTGCTGCCGGATCGGATTGGGGATTGAACGGAAGTGTGAACGAAAATTAATCGTGGCGGCGCCGGTTTTTTATTTCGTTGTGGCAGGATGGCGGCATGCAAGAGTTGATGAAATTGTGCAGCCGCTGGCTTCCCCGACGTGAAACGCCCGCCGACCGTGGCTGGCGGGGATGGGGCTGGCGAAACCCCGTCCCGCCTGCGCCCCGGCGGCAGTTGCGGCTGGAATCCTACGAAGCCCCGCAGTTTGATGTCGTCATCCGGCAGGGCAAGTGAAGCCGGTGGGCGGCGGGTTGGCGGCAAAAACGCCCTTCCATTTCAGCGGTGAAGTGCTAGTTTTCCTCTGTTCGCATGAAACCCGCTTCGCTCAATTTTTGCTTCGCCGCCGGATTGTTTATTGCCAGCGCCGCCGCGCTGTGCGCGCAGAATTACTCGATCGAGTGGTCCACAATTGACGGCGGCGGCGGCACGAGCACGGGCGGGGTTTATGCCGTCAGCGGCACCATCGGCCAGCCGGACGCGGGGCCGACGATGAGCGGCGGGAATTATTCCGTGGACGGCGGCTTTTGGGGCGTCATGGCTGTGGTGCAGACTCCGGGCGCGCCGCTGTTGAGCATCACGAAATCCGGCGGTAACGCCGTCATCTCCTGGCCGGTGCCGGCGACAGGCTTCGTTTTGCAGACCAACGCCAACGTCGGCAACCCGGCCGGCTGGGGCAATTTCTCCGGCTCGGTCAGCGACAACGGCACGACGAAAAGCGTGACGCTGCCGGCGCAACCGGGGAACAGTTATTTTAGGCTGAAACAATAGCCGGCCCGCCAAAAACCCGTTGGACAACCGTTCCAGACCCGTTATATTCCGCCCCGAATTATGCAAAAAGACCCTGTGATCGCTTTCCTGGCCGGCGCCGTGTGTCTCGCGGCGTTCGGAGTTTTTGTGCTGACCATGAGTTGCGAGGCGCGCTTCCGCCAGCTCCGCACCATCCAGCCGCGCGTGGCCAGCATCCAGGTCACGCAAAACCTCATCACCGGTCTGGCCAACGAGGTGATGGAATACAGCAAGCACAATCCCGCCATTGACCCGCTGCTCCAACAGGTCGGGCTGAAACCCGGCAAAGTTGCTCCCGCCGCCGCCAAACCTGCGGCCAAACCCGCCAAGTGATTTGTTTATGAACTGCTCTGAAAATTCCTCAAGTTGCCGGATTTTGCTGATCGCCGTGCTGGTCTCGCTGCTGCTGATGTGCGGCGGGCTGGGTTTGTTTTTCTTCCATCAGGCTTCGCTCATGAAAGGCCAGTTGGCGCAAAGCGAGCGCTTGGTGGCCGAATACGACGCCAACAGCGTGGCCAAGGTGAACCTCTTCGTGACCGGCCTCCAGAACTTCGCGCGCAGCAACCCGGACATGAATCCAATCCTCGCGAAATACGGTTTGCTGCCGGGGCAGGGCCAGCCGTCGCCTATCGCCGCTCCGTCAAAGAAGTGACCGCGCCTTCAGGCGGCGGGTGAATCCAACTTCGCGCCGCACGCCGCGCAGAAATTCGCGTTCGGCGGGCAGGTCTTCGCGCAAGCCGGGCAATCCATGTGGGCCGCCTTGTGCTTGCGGTGAATCATCAGGTTGCGGATGTAGGGAATCCAGGTGAACGCATAGGCGAAGATGAACACCGAGTCCTGCTGGTGCAGCGAGTAGGCCAGCAGCGTGACCGAACCCGCGAGGCTCAGCCACCAGAACGCCGTGGGCACGACGACCTGCTTCTTCTTTTCCGTGGCATACCACTGCACGAAGAAGCGCGAGAAGAAGACGGCGTTGCCCAGCCAGCCGACGATTTTCCACACGGTCCATTCCACGCCGAAAAGTTTTCCGTCGTGCCAGATCAGGTTCATCAAGGAGTCCATGGCCGCAGATTAAGCCGCAGCCGCGCCGGTCTGACAAACTATTTCCCCGCCGCGTCCTGCCTGATGTGGAGGGTCTGCGTCGGGAACGCGAACTCGATGCCCTCGGCCTCGAAGCGCTGCTTGATCTGCAGGTTCAATTCCTGCAACGCCGCGAAATGCTCCTTCGCATCCGTGCCGCTCCAGACGTGGACGACGAGGATGTTCAGCGCCGAGTCCATGAACTTGTTGAAGCTGATGACGAGGTCGGTGGTCTTCGGATGGCTGCGGAAAACCTCGTTCAGGATGCCCGTCGCGCGCTTCACCTTTTCCACCGAAGTGTCGTAGGTCAGGCCGAGATTCATCTCCGTGCGGATCGTGGGGCGGCGCGTGATGTTCGTGATGATGGAGTTGCCCATCGTCTTGTTGGGGACGGCGACGAGGTGGCCGTCGAGGTTGCGGATGCGCGTGCTGCGCAGGCCGATGTTCTCCACCGTGCCGTCCACGCTCTCCACCTTGATGCGGTCGCCGATGCGGAACGGCTTGTCCAGAAAGATGGCCACCGCGCCGAACATGTTCGCCACCGTGTCCTGCGCCGCGAGGCCGAGCGCCAGGCCGCCGATGGACAGGCCCGCCAGGATGCTGGTGATCTTGACGCCCAGATTGTCCGCCGTGAGCATGACGGCGGCGATGACCACGGTGATCTTGGCCGCCTTGCGCGTGAGCGGCAACAGTTGCTCCGCAAACGAACCGTCCTCCGGCGCCGCCGCCACTTTTTCCCGCCACAGGCCGATGAGCAAATCCACCACCTTCAGCGCCACGTAGGTGATGGAGCACGCCACGACGACGACGAGGCCGCGCGAAAGAAACTTCTGCGCCGTCTCCGGCCACTGGAACACGCTCAAGCCGATGTGCAGGAAAATAACGAACGCCACCACCTTCACCGGCCCGCGCAACAGCTCCAGCACGAGATCGTCGTATTTCGTTTCCGTCTTTTCCGCCCAGCGCTTGAGCCAGACGCCGATGACGAAGTCCAGCAGCTTGGCGACGTAGAACGCCAGCACGATGTAGATGAGCGACGCGAGATATTTCCAGCTCGGCTCACCGAAGACCTTTGTCTCCCGCAACACCGCCACCCGGTCCAACCCGAATGTCAGTGCGTGCTGGTCCAGCTTGAGCAACGTCTGCTCCAGCCGGTTCGTCTCCGCCGCCGCCGCGGCCGTCGGCGCGGGTGCGTTCGTCGTCGCCTCCTGCGCGTTGGCCCAGACCGACCACAGCGCCGTGACGAACAACGCCGCCAGCGCCCACCGATACAACCATTCAAATCTCCATTTCATTTTTATTGGGGACAGAATTTACAAAATTATTCAGAATTCAATTCCGAAAAATTCTGTTCATCCTGTTAATTCTGTCTGCTTCATCCGCCCGCCACAATCTTGACAATCTCCAGCCGGTCGCCCGCGTTCAGCGTCCGCCGCGCAAACTCCGAGGGCGCGACCGCCTCGCCGTTGTGCTCCACCACCACGCGGCAACAAGCCCTGCACCGTGAGAAACTCCTCAATGGTGCAGGGCAGCCTGGCCGTGATGGGCTGGCTGTTGGCGGTGACTGTATTCATCAGACAAGCGTTAGCAAACTTACTTCCGGAGGACAATTAAAACGCACGCCATGCAGGTTGCCCACGCCGCGCGTAATGTGAATCCACCGCCCATCCCAGTGATGCAACCCTTCCACAAACCCCATGTCCTCGACCGGCGCAAAGGGCGTGCCGAGAAATGGCAGCTTGAGCTGTCCGCCGTGCGTGTGACCGCACAGCATCAAGTCCCAGGCGAACTCCTGCAACTGTTCCTTGGTGTCGGGATTGTGCGACAAGACCAGAGTGGTTGCGGCGGCGGCGGCGGATGGCGGTTGCGGAAAAGCATTCAGCGGTTGGATTTCTTTCGCCCACAAATCACCCAAGCCCACCAGCGTCAGATTCCAGCCGTTGATGCTCGCGGTTTGCGCGGTGTTGTGGAGCAGCTTCACGTTGCTTGCTTCCAAAAGGTCGCGCACCAACCCGGTGTCGGCATAGCCGCGCCGCCGCGCCGCCCACAAACCGCCGTCATGATTTCCCAGACACGCAAACACCGGCGCGCTTTCCGCCAGCGGCTGCAAAACTTTTTTGTATTCGGCGAACCCGTCAAATTTGTGCGTGATGAAATCTCCCGTCAGACAGATGAGGTCGGGCTTTTCTTCCAGTCCAAGCCGGATTGCTTTGCTGATGAAACTCAAGCTCACCACCGGCGAGGCGTGGAAGTCCGAAAGTTGGAGAATCTTTAATGGCGCACGTCCGGCGGACTGGGACAGCTTCACCTCATGCCGCCCCATGCCCAGCCAATGTGGTTCAACACAGCGAGCGTAGCCGATGCTGCCAGCACTACCAACAGCAGCCAATCCCAATGCGCCGAGAAAGTTCCGCCGCGTGAGAATTTTTGGTTTCGACATCACGAAAATCTGACAGCCCCGGCGAAAATCCGCTCAAATGATCCTCAGGTTGTCAGCGCCGCGTCCCAATCCTTCCACACCGGCTCGTAGCCGAGTTTGCGGATGTGCGCGGCGACTTCCTCGGCGGAGCGTTCGTCGGCGATGTTGAATTGGCCGGTGGCGTTCGTCGCGTGGCCGGCCACGGGTTTGGCCCATTCGCTCGCGCCGGAATCCACGATGCGCCCCCGCACGGTCTGGTGGATGTTCTCCTTGCCCGCGCCGGTGTAGCCGCCGGGTTCGGTGTGGCTGCCCGCGCTTATGAGCGTGATGCCCAACGGGAAAAGTCCATCGCGCAGCTTCGCCGGCTCGCGCGTCGAGAGCACGAGCCCGACATCGGGGAACATCAGCCGGAACGCGCAGACGAGCTGCACCAGTTCGCGGTCGGTCATGTGCGTGAGCGGCTGGAACTCGCCGGCGCACGGCCGCATCCGCGGCAGCGAGATGGTGAGCGCGGTCTTCCAGCAATTCCGCAGCAGATATTCCGCGTGCGCCGCCACGCTCAATGCCTCGTAGCGCCAGTCCGCGAGCCCGTAAAGCGCACCGATGCCGATGCGCCGGAAGCCCGCCGCGTAGCCGCGTTCGGGCGTTTCGAGCCGCCAGTCGAAATTCTTCTTCGGCCCGGAAGTGTGCAGGTCGTCGTAGAGCGCGCGGTCGTAAGTTTCCTGATACACGACCAGCCCGTCCGCGCCGGCGGTGACGAGCGGCCGGTATTCTTCCGTTTCCATCGGCCCGACTTCGAGCGACACGCTGGGAATTTCCTCGTGCAATGCGGCGATGCACTCGGCCATGTAGCCGTTGGAAACAAACTTGGGATGCTCGCCCGCGACGAGCAGGATGTTGCGGAAGCCCTGTTCCGCGAGCGCGCGGGCTTCGCGGCGCACTTCATTCACGGAGAGCGTGACGCGCAGGATGGCGTTGTCGCGCGAGAAGCCGCAGTATTTGCAGTTGTTGATGCACTCGTTGGAAACGTAGAGCGGCGCAAAGAGCCGGATGACCTTGCCGAAGCGGCGCTGCGTGAGCGTCTGCGAGCGGCGGCCCAGGTGTTCGAGCAGCTCGCCGGCGGCGGGCGAGATGAGCTGGGCAAAATCGGCGAGGGAAAGTTTCTCCCGGATCAGACTTTCGCGCGCGGCTTGGAGGCTGGTCGTTTGGGAACGATTCACCAGCGCCGGCAGCGGTAACGAATTGAATTCAGCGACAAAACTCACGGTGGAATTTAACCACAAAGACACGAAGACACCAAGAAAGGCTTTGTGCCTTTGTGTCTTTGTGGTTGTCGCAGCCCGAAGCGGGGGCTCAATTCACTGGTAATGCGGCGGCTTGGCGTTGTTGGACTTGATGCGGTCCAACTCCTGCGTCTCCAGCAGCGTGGATTGCTTCTGCACTTCCTTCTTCAGCCGCTCCACGAGCTTACCTTGCGCGATGACGACGCTATTCAGTTGCTCCACCTGATGTTCCAGGTGGGCGACGTTGGCTTCGATCTTTTCCAGCCGCTGTGAAGTTTCGTCGCTCATAGCGCCGGCTTTTCCTTGTGCCACGGTGTGCTTTGTTCGTAGGCGTGGGCGATTTTGAGAATCGCTTCCTCGCCGAACGGTTTGCCGAGCAGTTGCAGGCCGATGGGTAGCTTGGGATTTTTCGTGAAGCCGCACGGCAGGCTCAAGCCGGGGATGCCCGCGAGGTTGCAGGAAATCGTGAAGATGTCGGAGAGATACATCTGCAACGGGTCGTCGGATTTCTCGCCGATCTTGAACGCCGCTGTCGGCGTGGTCGGCGTGACGATGGCGTCCACTTTTTCGTAGGCCTTGAGGAAGTCATTGCGGATGAGCGTGCGGACTTTTTGGGCGCGGAGGTAATACGCGTCGTAGTAGCCGCTGCTCAAAACGTAGGTGCCGAGGATGATTCTCCGTTTCACCTCCGGCCCGAAGCCCGCGCCGCGCGTCTTGGAATAAAGTTCAATCGGGTCCGCGCCGTCCACGCGGGCGCAGTAGCGGATGCCGTCGAAGCGCGCGAGGTTCGCGGAACACTCGGCGGTGGCGATGATGTAGTAAACGGCCACGGCGTGGTCGGTGTGCGGCAGCGAAATCTCCACGATTTCCGCGCCGAGCTTTTCGAGCTGCTTCACGGCGGCGTCCACAGCGGCTTTCACCTCGGGGTCGAGGCCGCCGATCATGTATTCCTTGGGCAGGCCGAGCTTGAGGCCCTTGATGTTGCCGTCGAGCGCGGCGGTGTAATCCGGCACGCGCTGCGGCACGCTCGTCGAGTCGCGCGGGTCAACGCCGCTCATCACGCCGAGCATCGTGGCGGAATCGCGCACGTCCTTGGTGAACGGCCCGATCTGGTCGAGCGAACTGGCGAACGCGACAAGGCCATAACGCGAGATGCGGCCGTAAGTCGGCTTCAAACCCACGCAGCCGCAGAGCGCGGCGGGTTGGCGGATCGAGCCGCCGGTGTCCGTGCCGAGCGAGGCGATGGCTTCATCCGCCGCGACCGCCGCCGCCGAGCCGCCGGATGAGCCGCCGGGGATGCGCGACAAGTCCCACGGATTCTTCGTCGTGCCGAACGCGGAGTTTTCCGTGGAGCTGCCCATCGCGAATTCGTCCATGTTCAAACGACCGAAAACAATCGCGCCCGCCGCCTTGAGCTTCTCGATGGCGGTGGCGTCGTAGGGCGAAATGAATTTGCCGAGAATCTTGGAGGCGCAGTTGAGCGGCTGATTCTTGACGCACAGCACGTCCTTGATGGCGATAGGCACGCCGAGCAGCGGGCGGCTTGCACCGTTGCCACCTTGAGCAATCAGCTTGTCCGCCGCATCCGCCTGCGCGAGCGCGTCAGCGGCATCGTGGCTGATGAAGGCGTGCACGCGCCCGTCCACGGCGGCGATGCGGTCAAGGCAGGCCTGCGTGGCTTCGCGGGCGGAGACTTCGCGGCGGGCGAGCCGGGCGGTGAGTTCGGAGATGGTGAGTTGGTTCAACATGAAATGAAGACAGGATTAACAGGATGGACAGGATTTTTGCGATTTGGTTCGTTTCATTCCAATCCTGATAATCTTGTTAATCCTGTCGAAAAAATTATTCCACGATTTTTGGGACGATGAACAGGCCGCCGGCTTGCTTGGGGGCATTGCGGAGCGCTTCGTCGTGCGGCAGCGAGGGGCGGACTTCGTCGGCGCGGGTGATGTTCACCATCGGCACGGCGTGGGCGGTGGGCTCGACGCCGGTGACGTCCACCTGCTTGAGCTTCTCGACGTAGCCGAGAATCTGGCCGAGTTGCGCGCCGAGTTTCTTTTCCTCGTCGGGCGTGAGCGCGAGCCGCGCGAGGTGCGCGGTGTATTTGGCATCAAAATCTGCTGCCGTGCGCGGGAGTTTCGGGTTTCGAGTTTCGGGTTTCAAGTTCCAAGTTCAGCGCATTCGGGATAAACGCGGAGGCGCGGAGAACGCAGAGAGGCGCAGAGGGAAGGCCGGTGAGGTTCGCCAAAACGTGATTGCTGTTTCGGTTGGAAGACTCTGCGCTCCTCCGCGTTCTCTGCGTCTCTGCGTTTCGCCCATAGAATTAGCTCTCCCTACGGCCTGCGCTGGGGTATGCTTGGTTGGTCGCAAAGACAAACCGCATGACACCAAAACTTTTTTCCGAACTCGGCCTGTCCGAGGAGATTCTCAAAGCCATTGATAAACTCGGCTTCGAGCAGGCCGCGCCGATCCAGGCGGCGGCGATTCCCGTGCTGCTCGCCGGCAAGGACATCGTGGGCCAATCGCAGACCGGTTCGGGCAAGACGGCGGCGTTCGCCATCCCCGCCATCGAGAAAACCGACCCCAATCTGCGCGCCGTGCAGGTGCTCATCCTGTGCCCCACGCGCGAACTCGCCATCCAGGTTTCCGAGGAAGTCCACAAGCTCTCGCTCTTCAAGCGCGGCCTTCACGCGCTGCCCCTCTACGGCGGCCAGTCCTCCGAACGCCAGTTCCTCGGCCTCCGGCAGGGCGCGCAGATCGTCATCGGCACGCCGGGCCGCGTGATGGACCACATGAAGCGCGGCACGCTGCGCCTCGACTCCGTGAAGATGGTCATCCTCGACGAGGCCGACGTCATGCTCAACATGGGTTTCCGCGAAGACATCGAATTCATCCTTCAATCCGTGCCGAAAGAGCGGCAGACCGTTTTCTTCTCCGCCACCATGCCGCGCCCGATCCGCGACCTCATCGAGAAATACGCGCGCGACCCGCAGAACGTGAAGATGGAGCAGAAGGCGATGACCGTGCCGACCGTCGAGCAGTGCTATTACGAAGTGGATCGCCGCTACAAGATCGAATTGCTCACGCGGCTCATTGACATCCACGACCTCAAGCTCGGCATCATTTTCTGCAATACCAAGCGCATGGTGGACGAACTCGTTGACCACCTGAACGCCCAAGGCTATTCCGCCGACCGCCTTCACGGCGACATGAGCCAGATGATGCGCGACCGCGTGATGAACAAATTCCGCAAGTCCGGCTTGGAATTTCTCGTCGCCACCGACGTCGCCGCGCGCGGCATTGACGTGGACGACGTGGAGGTCGTGTTCAACTACGACCTGCCCTACGACGGCGAAGACTACGTCCATCGCATCGGCCGCACCGGGCGCAAAGGCAAGGAAGGCCGCGCCATCTCGTTCGTCGGCGGGCGCGAGCTGTTCCAGATCCGCAACATTGAGCGCTACACGAACATGAAAATCCAGCGCGCGAAACCGCCCACCGCCGGCGAGGCCGAGGAAGTCCGCGCCGCCGCGTTCCTCGACAAGCTCCGCGTCACGCTCCAGAGCGGCGAATACAAGAAGCAGGACCACCTCATCGAACGCCTGCTCGAAGAAGGTTTCGCCTCCACCGACATCGCGTCTGCGCTCATCCACCATCTGCAAGGTGAATCCGCCGCGCCGAAAGCCGCACCCCGCGAAGAACGCGAGGAGCGTCCGCGCAACGATCGCTACGACGACCGCCCCGCGCGTCCGCGTTACGAAGACCGCCCGCCGCGCCGCGATGAATACGCCCCGCGCTATGCCGAGCGTCCCGATTTCAACGCGCCCAATTTCCGCCCGCCCGCTCCGCCGCGCCCCGCGCCGGTGAAGCGCGCCGCGACCGTTTCCGTCCCCGCCGCCGTTGCCGCCGCCAAGACTGTCCCCGGAGCGCCGGTCTCCGACCCGGCGCGTTCCGAAAAAATCTCCGCACCGGCAATCACCGCTCCGACCAAGGCGCAAGTTCACGCCGGGCCGGAGGCCGGCGCTCCGTCCGCGCCCGCGCCGGAAAGAATTGTTCCGCCCGCCTTCGCCGCGAAACCGCCGCGCGAAAAGTTTGAGCACTCCACCAACCCGCGCGAGAAACGTCCCTCGGCCAATCCGTGGCTGGAGAACAAAGCCAAGGCCAAGGTCAGCCGCGCCCCGGGCGCCGCGCAGACGCGCCTGTGGATGAGCGTCGGCGAGGAGATGGGCGTGAAGACCGGCGACATCGTCGGCGCGATCCTCGGCGAGACCGGCCTGCCCTCGGCCACCGTCGGCACGGTGGACATCCGCGAGCGGCATTTGTTTGTGGACGTCGCCGCCGAGCACGCGAACGTCATCATCGCCAAGCTGAACCGCGCGACCATCCGGAACAAAAAAGTCAAAGTGAAGATTGCGTGAGAGCCGCTGCACCAGGTAGGGATGCCGCGCTGCGGCGTCCCCGTCGCCGAGCGCAGCGTCAGGCGACGGAATCGAACCACCCACGGTTCACGCGCGACCCGCGTTCGTTCCGCCCTTCGCTTCGCTGCGGGCGGGGTCATCGCAGCGCGATGACCCTACCAAAACGGACGGCGCAGCGCGCCGTCCCTACCACTGGCGCAAAATGAGCAACACCATTCCAACCAAAACCGTCGAACGCCTGTTCCCGTTCGTGCTGAAATCGCGCAGCCTCATCATCGGGCAGGACACGTTGCTGCGCAGCAAGGGCAAGCTCCACTTCGTGCTCATCACCACCGACATCGCGGAGAACAGCCGCGCGGACATTCTCGCGAACTTCACGCATTACCCGGTCGTGCAGCATTTCACCTCGGCGGATCTGGAAAACTTTTTCAACGTGCGCGGCGCGAAAGCCGTCGGCTTCGCCAAGTCCGGCCTCGCGCAATCCATCTACGCGGAGCTGAAGCCGTATCGCATCAACGCTCCGGCGCATCCCTCCAAGCCCGCGCCCCAGCCGGCGGTTGAGACGCCGGCTGCGGAGACACCGCCAGCTTGATTTGGAGTGCGGCGACACGTCGCCGCTTTCAACTGGGAGACATGTCTCCCAGTTTCAAAGCGCGGACATGTCCGCGCACTCCAAACAGATTTCACCCTCGCAGGAAGATGCACTTCAAATACTGCGCCTCGGGAAACGTGGCGTGATGGTCGGGCGCGTGCAGCGCAGTTTCCAATTCGGTGAAACGCCGCCCCGATTTCTGCGCCGCGCCGCGCACCGCGCCGAAAAATTCCTCCGCCGAAACGGGCGCCGAGCAGGACGCCGCCACCAGCACCCCGCCGGCGCGCAGCGTCTTGATGCCGTTCGCCACCAGCTTGCCGTAGGCCTGGATCGCGCCCGCGCGTTCGGTCTCGCGCTTGGCGAGCGACGGCGGGTCGAGGATGACGAGGTCGAACTTTCGCGTGGCATTTTCCTCCAGCCACGCGAAGGCGTCGGTCTGGATGGTTTCGTGCCGGCACGCGGCGATGGCCGCGTCGGTCTGGTTCAGCGCGAAGTTGCGTTTGGCGCTTTCGAGCGC
>JAPLTZ010000219.1 GCA_026397895.1 Verrucomicrobiota bacterium
GCCTTTTGCCTTTTGCCCTTTGCCTTTAACTTGACGCCATGGAGCTGACGCCGTTGATGGCCGGGGCAGGGATTCTGTTTTTTGCCGGAGCGAGTTTCTTTTTCTCGCTCGCGGAAACGGCGCTCTTTTCCCTGAGCAAATGGCAGGCGCGGCAGCTCGCCGAACGCGTCCCCGCCCTCGGCGGTGTGGTCGCTCGCCTCCTCGCCGCGCCGCAGGATTTGCTCGCCACCATCGCGCTCGGCAACACCTTCGCCGGCGCGGCCATGCTCGTCATCGCGCTGTGGATGGCCTTTCACGGACACTGGCCGCTGCCGCTCACGGCGGCGGGTTTGCTCATCCTCACCCTCTTCGTCGGCGAAGTCCTGCCCAAAACCCTTGCCGTCCGCGCGCCGGAATTGTGGGTGCTGCGCGTCGCCCGGCCCATGCTCATCCTGCAATGGCTCTCCGCGCCGCTCCGCCGCATCGCGCAATTCCTCAACGCCGCCATCCTCCAGACCGCCGTCAAGAATTCCATCAAACCACAGCCCGCGTTCGCCGATGAGGAATACCGCGAGCTCCTTGAACTCGCCTTCCAGCACGGCGCGCTCGCCGCCGCCGCGAAGGAAATCATCCTCCAGATCATCAGCCTCGACCGCCGCACCGTCCGCGAAGTCATGCGCCCCCGCTCGCAGATGGCCGCCATCCCCGACGACCTCACCGTCCCGGAGATGATCGCCGCCGCGCGCCAGAACAAGCACCGCCGCCTCCCCATGTTCGACGAGACGCCCGACACCATCGTCGGCGTGCTCAACACCCGCGCGCTCCTGCTCGACCCCAACGCCGACCTCGCCGACGTCATCGAATTCCCCTCGTTCGTGCCCGAGAGCATGAACCTCCTGCAACTTCTCAAAAGCCTGCAACGCCAGAAGCGCGGCCTCGCCATCGTGCTCGACGAATTCGGCGGCACCGCCGGCCTCGTGACGATGGAAGACATCCTTGGCGAACTTCTCGGCCAGATGCCCGGCGGCGCCGAGGCCGAGGGCTTCGTCATGACCCGCCTCGCGCCCGGCAAATGGCGCGTCAACGGTGCCATGCGCCTCGATGATTTCCGCCGTGAACATCCGCCGCTCGGCGACGTGCCCGGCGTCGAAACGATGGGCGGCCTCCTCACCAGCCTGCTCGACGTCGTTCCCGCCGCCGGCGAGAGCGCAAACTTTCGCGGCCTGAAAATCACCGCCCACGTCGCCGACGAACGCCGCGTGCGCGAACTCATCGTGGAGGCCGCCAGATGAGCGCCACCACGCTGCTCATCGCGCTGCTGTTTCTCCTCGGCGCGGCGCTGTCGTTCCTGCTCTCCGGCATGGAGGCCGGCGTGCTCGCGTTGAGCCGGCTGCGCATCCGCCGCCAGATGCGCGCCGGCAAGGCCTCCGCCCGCGTGCTGCACAACTTTCTCGAAAACCCGGAAAACTTCCTCTGGACCATCCTCGTCGGCAACACGCTCGCCAACTTCATCGTCCTCGGCCTCGCCTTCGCGTGGCTGGACGGGCTGCTTGGCGAGCACGACGGCTGGTTCATCGCCGCGCTCGTCGTGCTGATTTTCCTGTTCTACGCCTTCTGTGATTTGCTGCCGAAAATGCTTTTCCGCGCCTACCCGAACCGCCTGTGCCTCTCGCTCGCGCACCCGTTCCGCGCCGTCCACCTCGGCCTGCGCCCGCTCGTCGTCGCGATGGAATGGCTCTCCGATTTCATCCTGCGCTGGACCGGCGGCAAGGCTTTCACCGGCCACCTCTTCGGCAACCGCGAGGAGCTGAAATTCCTCATGCAGGAATCCGCGCAGAACTTCACCACCGAGGAGCAGGCCATGATCGGCCGCGTGCTGGATTTGCAGACGATGACCGTGCGGCAGATCGCCACGCCGCTCGCGCAGGCCGTCACCGTCACGCTCGGCACGCCGATGAGCGAAGTCCTCGCCGTCTGCCGCGAACGCCGGCTCACCCGCCTGCCCGTCTGGGAAACGAAGGCCGACGACCGCCGCATCGTCGGCATCCTCGACCTCGAACCGCTCATCTACCGCGCCGACGTGGACGCCGCCAACTGCGCCGGCGATTTCGTCAAACCCGCGCTCTACCTCGACGAGGATTTGCGGCTGGAACTCGCGCTGCAACGTCTGCAACGCGGCGGCCACCGCCTCGCCATCGTCCTTGGCCGCGACCGGCGCGAGACGGGCATCGTCAGCTTGGAAGACATTTTGAAAGTCGTCTTCGGGGAGGTGAAACTGTGATGACCTGGAACGACATCTTGCAAGACGGCCTGAAAATCCTCGCCGTCCTCGTGCTCGTGCTGCTCAACGCCTTCTTCGTCGCCGCCGAACTCGCGCTCGTCCGCATCCGCGCCACGCAACTCGACCCGCTCGTCGCCAAGGGCAACCGCCGCGCCCGCCGCGCCCGCCACATCATCGCGCACATTGATTCCTACATCGGCGCGACGCAGTTTGGCATCACGCTCGCCAGCCTCGCGCTCGGTATCGCCGTCGAGCCGGTGTTCCACGATCTGCTCGAACCGGTTTTCCACGCGCTGAAAATCACCGCCGTCGAGTTGCAGCGCAACATCGCCATCGGCGTCGGCTTCTTCGTGAACTGCTACCTGCTCATCGTCGCCGGCGAACTCGCGCCCAAGGCCATCGCCATCCGCCGCACGCTGGAGACGGCGTTGTGGACGGCCACGCCGCTGCACTGGTTCTACCGCGTTTCGTATCCGTTCATCTGGCTGCTCAACCATTCTTCGCAATGGGTCTTGCGCCAGCTCGGCGTCGGCGCGGACGAGATGCACACGGCGCACTCGGAAGAGGAATTACGCCTACTGCTCTCCTCGGCGCGCGGCGAGACCGGTGCGACTAGTTTCAGCCGTGATATTTTGTTGAACGCCCTAGACCTGCGCCGCCGCA
>JAPLTZ010000234.1 GCA_026397895.1 Verrucomicrobiota bacterium
ATTTTCTGCGGCGGCACGGGGCTTTATTTCAAAGCCTTCCTCGAGGGCCTCGGCGAAGCCCCGCCGTCCGACGAGAAACTGCGCGCCGAACTCGAAGTCGCGCCGCTCGCCGATCTGCTCCGCGAACTGGAACAGCGCGACCCAGCCACCTTCGCGGCAATCGACAAACAAAACCCGCGCCGAGTCATCCGCGCCGTGGAAGTGATTCGCCTGACCGGCAAGCCATTCTCCGAACAGCGCGCGGCTTGGAGTGCGCGGACACGTCCGCGCTTTGAAACTGGGCGACATGTCGCCCAGTCGGAAAGCGGCGACATGTCGCCGCACTCCAAATCCGAACTTCGGTTCGTTGCCTTCAGTCGGAACAGCGCCGACCTCCACGCCCGCATCAATGCCCGCGTGGACGAGATGTTCCGGCGCGGATTGGTCGCGGAAACCCGCGAGTTGCTGACGCGCGGGCTGGAGCGGAACCAGACCGCCCTGCAAGCCGTTTCGGAAATACGCGAACGCGGAGTGGATTGAATTGAAACCGGGCGGGTCGCCGGAAGAAATTGCGCGGTGCTTGACCGCGACGCTCGGGCGGGAGTAGGGTTGGTTTGGAACGGCAGTAAACCTCCTCAAGTGATCCGCCGTATGGAAAAATCAAACACCACTCCACAGCCGCCGAAAACCCGGGCCGAACTGGAAAGCGTCGCGTTGGAATTGATCGTCGCCTGCCCGCTGGACTCGTCCAATCCTCAAAATTGTCCGCTCCGGCAGCTTCGGGAGCAGCCCCTGACCGAACGCGTCCGCTGGTTGCGGGCGCTGGCGGACGAGGAGTTGGCGTATCTGGTCAGTTATCACCAGGTCTGCCTGAACACAAAACTGCAGGCCGAGCCGCTCCTGAACCATTGGGGAAGGAAACTGGCGCAATTCGACGACGGGAAACAAGCCGCTCCGTGAACCCGTCCGTTTGAACACGGCAGAAGTTGCCGCCACTACCGTTTCGCCGCCAGCGTCTGCACATGCCGCTCAATGCGGTTGCTCGCTTCGATGAGTTGCTCGTAGCTCGTCGCGAAGCACGCGCGGCAGAAACCTTTGCCATTTTCTCCGAACGCCGTGCCAGGAACGATGGCGACTTTCTCCGTCTGCAACAAACCGATGGCGAAATCTTTTTCGTTCATGCCGGTTTTGCTGATGTCCGGAAACGCGTAGAACGAGCCGCGCGGCAGGTGGCACTTCAGCCCAATCTCGTTGAACCGGCGCACGATGAAATCGCGGCGGCGATGATACTGGTCGCGCATTTTTTTCATCGCGTCCTCGCCGTGCAGGAGCGCCTCGATGGCGGCTTCCTGCGCGATGATGGACGCACAGAGCATCGAGTATTGATGCACCTTCATCATCGCCTCGATGAGCGTCGCCGGGCCGCAGGCGTAGCCGATGCGCCAACCGGTCATGGCAAACGCCTTGGAAAGTCCGTGCAAGAAAATCGTCCGCTCCTTCATGCCGGGCAAACTCGCAATGCTCGTGTGAACGCCCTCGAACGTCAGCTCGGAATAAATTTCATCGCTCAACACGATCAGATCTTTTTCCACCGCGAACTTGGCGATGGCCTCGATCTGCGCGCGGTCGCATGTGCCGCCGGTGGGATTGCACGGCAGATTGAGCATCAGAATTTTGCAGCCCGGCTGCCACGCGGCGCGGAGCGCGTCCACGGTGAGCGCAAAGCCGTCCTTGGCAAACGTCGGCACGGGCACGGGAATGCCGTGCGCGAGGGTGATGCTCGGCGAATAGCTGACGTAACACGGTTGGTGATACATCACCTTGTCGCCGGGATTGATGAGCGCGCGGCAGGCGAGGTCGAGCCCCTCGCTGACGCCGACGGTGATGATGACTTCGTTTTCCGGCGCGTAGCTGACGTTGAACTTCTGCTCGACGTATTTATTGATGGCGCGACGCAATTCGATGGGGCCGAGGTTGGACGTGTAATGCGTCTTGCCCTTT
>JAPLTZ010000084.1:0-4621 GCA_026397895.1 Verrucomicrobiota bacterium
AAGTCGACGAACTCCTCGCTGGCGGTGATCTCATCGAACAGCGCGGCGCCCTCGTCGTAGCGACCGGCCGAACCAAACTGATCCTTCACCTTCCCGAGTTCCTCGCCGAGCACCTGATGGAACAGGTCGACGTCGATGTTGCGGCCGTCTGCGAGCTTGCCCTTGGGCGAGCGGATCCACTGCCACACCTGCGATCGCGAGATCTCAGCGGTGGCGGCATCCTCCATGAGGTTGTTGATGGGGACGCAACCCATACCCGCCAGCCATGCACCCAGGTACTGGATGCCCACGTTGATGTTGGTGCGCAGACCCTCCTCGGTGATCGGGCCATCGGGCTCGAACGTGAGGAGGTCGGCAGCCGTTACGTGGACGTCGGGGCGCTGGCGGTCCACCTGGTTGGGCTTGTCACCCAGCACGGCGTCAAAGGCATCCATGGCGATGGGAACCAGACCCGGGTGGGCCACCCAGGTGCCGTCGTGGCCGTCGCCGGCCTCGCGCTCCTTGTCGGCACGCACCTTGGCGAGCGCGGCCTCATTGGCCTCGGGGTCGTTCTTGATTGGGATCTGCGCCGCCATGCCGCCCATCGCGTGCGCGCCGCGAAGGTGACAGACCTTGATGACGTTCAGGCAATACGCGCGCATGAACGGCGACGTCATCGTGACCTGTGTGCGGTCGGGGAACGTGAAGCCGGGGCGGTTGCGGAATTTTTTGATGAAGCTGAAAATGTAATCCCAGCGCCCGCAATTCAGCCCCGCCGAATGTTCGCGCAGTTCGTAAAGAATCTCCTCGGTCTCGAACGTGGCGAGAATCGTCTCGATCAAAACCGTCGCGCGAATCGAGCCGCGCGGAATCTTCAGCGCGTCCTGCGCGAAATTAAAAACGTCGTTCCAGAGCCGCGCTTCGAGATGGCTCTCCATCTTGGGCAGATAAAAATACGGCCCGCTGCCGCGCTTCAACAATTCGGCGGCGTTGTGGAAGAAATACAAACCGAAATCGAACAAGCTGCCGGAAATTGGCTGGCCGTCCACAAGGACGTGCTTCTCCGGCAAATGCCAGCCGCGCGGACGCACGAGCAGCGTCGCAGTCTGCGCGTTGAGCTTGTATTGCTTGCCGTCCGGGTTGCTGAACGAAATCGTCCGGCGCACCGCATCGCGCAGGTTCGCCTGGCCTTCGATGAGATTTTTCCATGTCGGTGACGTGGCGTCCTCGAAGTCGGCCATGAAAACCTTCGCGCCGGAATTGAGCGCGTTGATGACCATCTTGCGATCCACCGGCCCGGTGATTTCCGTGCGCCGATCCTGCAAATCAGCGGGAATCGAAGCCACGCGCCACGACTTGTCATCGCGGATGGATTGGGTCGCGGCGAGAAAATCCGGCATCGCACCGTTATCAATTTCCTTCTGCCGCTCGACGCGGCGGGCCAGGAGTTTTTCCCGCGTGGGTTGAAATTGCCGCGCCAAGTCGGCAACAAATTGCAGGGCGGCCGGCGTGAGAATTTCAGCCAGTCCGGGTTCAATGTGGGCGGTGATTTCGAGACCGCGGGGCAGGGTGGTTGGATTCCTCATGTTGCGAGTCAGTCTGCATTATCCTTGGCAACCTGACAAGACCCGCATCGGGCACGCGGAGCGGATGCTGCCCGGAGAAGATGCTATGGGCGACTGCGCCGCTGCTCGCGGATTTTCTCCAGCCGGGCGGAAAGCTCCTGCACCTTGCCGGACTCCTGCGCGGCGAGGTCGTTTGTTTGGGTGAGGTCGCTGGCCAGATTGTAGAGTTCGTAGGTGGGCAAAGCTTTTGCCTTCGCTCCGCGTTTGCCGCCGAATTTTTCAATCAACGCCCAGTCGCCTTGCCGCAACGCGAGCGGAGCCGGGCCGTTGTTTTGCAGCACCAGATGGTCGCGCGACACAACCGCTTTTTCACCAAGCAGCACGGGCAGAACGTTGAAGCTGTCCGGGCCGGCGGCGGCGGGAAGTTTCTGGCCCGTGAGCGCGGCAACCGTCGCCAGCGTATCCACATGACCCATGAGCTGACCGGATGTGCTGCCGGCGGGAACATGTCCCGGCCAGCGCGCGAGGAACGGTTCGCGATGGCCGCCTTCGTAAAGCGAACCCTTGAAGCCGCGCAGGCTGCCGTTCGGTTTCTGCCGGTCGTGCAGCGGGTTTGTGCCGTCGTCATAGGTGTTCTTGATTGCGCCGCCGTTGTCGCTGGTGAAGATGATGAGCGTGTTGTCGGCGAGCTTGAGCCGGTCGAGCGCGGCCAGCACGGCACCAACGGTGAAGTCCAGTTGATGAATGACATCGCCGCGCGAACCGCAGTCGCTCGTGCCCTTGAACCGCGCGTTCGGCACCATCGGCTCGTGGATGTCGTGCGTGGCGAGATACAGGAAGAACGGGCCTTCCTTGTGTGACTCGATGAACTTCACCGCCTTCGTAGTCAGCGTGTCGGCGATGTCTTCGTCCACCCAGTGGGCTCGTTTGCCGCCCGACATGAAGCCGATCCGTGAGATGCCGTTGACCACGGTGTCGGAGTGGGAGCCGTCGCCCTTGATCTTGAGCTGCACGCCCGGATCCTTGCCGGTCGGTTCGTCGCCGATCCGGCCCTGGTAGCTGACCCGAATCGGATCCGCCGGGTCGTAGCCGACCGGTGGCGGGAATGACGAAGGCGTAATCAAAGCCGAGTTCCAGCGGGCCGGGCTTGATGTCGCCGTTGAAGTCGGTCTTGTCCACGCCCAGACCGAGATGCCATTTGCCGACGACGCCCGTGGCGTAACCAACCTGCTTGAGCAACGACGCCACCGTGACCGTGCCGGGCGCAATCAACGCCGGAGAATTTCCGGGGGCAATGCCCGTGCCTTCCTGCCGCCACGCGTAGCGCCCCGTCAGCAACGCATACCGCGTGGGCGTGCAGACCGAAGCCGTGGCGTGCGCGTCCGTGAAGCGCAATCCTTCCTTCGCCAGCCGGTCAATGTTCGGCGTCTTGACGTGCGTCGCGCCGTAGCAGCCCACGTCGCCGTAGCCAACATCATCGGAAAGAATATAGATGATGTTTGGCTTCGCGGGCGCGGCGGCGAACAGGTTGACACAGAAAGCGGCCAAGATTGCAAATAAGATAAGATGTTTCATGAGTGATGCGGACAGAGCTTCAGAGGTCGTATCGAGGACGATAGTTACAACAAATCAATCCACCAAATCCTTTTCGAGTTGCTCCAGCGTCTTGCCCTTCGTCTCCGGCAGTTTGAGGAAGATGAACACAAATCCCGCCACGCAGATCGCACCGTAAAGCCAGAATGTCCCTGCCGAGCCGAGTTCGCGGTTCAATATCGGAAACGTGTAGGTCAGCAGAAAGCACGCGATCCAAATCGCCATGACCGCCACCGCCATCGCCGCGCCGCGGATGCGGTTGGGGAAAATCTCCGAGATCACCACCCACGTCACCGGCGCGAGCGACATCGCGTAGCAACCGATCGCCGCCAGCACCAGCACCAGCATCGGCCAGCCCTGGACATGGCTGTGATAGCACCAGCCCATGACGAAATAGATCACCGCCAGCCCCGCCGCGCCGAACAGCATGAGCGGACGCCGCCCGCCTTTGTCCACGACGCCGAGCGCGACGAACGTGAACGCGAGATTCACCGAGCCGGTCCACGCGATGTTTTTCAGCACGCTGGAAATGTCATAGCCCGCCGCGCGGAATATTTCCTCGGCGTAGTTGAAGATGACATTGATGCCGCACCATTGCTGGAAGACCGCGAGCGTCACGCCCAGCACCAGCACCTTCCGCATCTTCGGTTCGAGCAGGTCGGCGAAGCGGACGTGCTGAATCTCCTCGCTGGCGAGCGTGGAGTTGATGTCGGTCATCGCGGCGTTCGCGTAGTTCTCGCCGCCGATTTTTTGCAGCACGCTGCGGGCGTGATCAGGTTTGCCGTTCTTGGCGAGCCAGCGCGGGCTTTCCGGCACGAGGAACATGCCGAGGAAAAACACCAGCGCGGGCGCGGCGGTGAGGCCGAACATCCAGCGCCAGCCCGACTGCCCGAACCAGGAGTTGCGGATGAATTCATCCGTCGCACCCTGCGGCAGATTGCGCACGAGAAACCAGTTGATGTATTGCGCCAGCAGGCCGCCGACGACGATGGTGAGCTGATTGATGGAAACGAGCCGCCCGCGAATCTGCGCCGGCGCGACTTCCGAGATATACATTGGCGAGAGGCTGGAGGCCAAGCCGATGGCCACACCGCCGAGCATCCGCCACGCGATGAAGATGGTGAAGTTGTCGGCGAGCGCGTTGCCGATGGAAGTCACCGCGAACAGCAGCGCCGCGAGGATGAGCAGTTTCTTGCGCCCAAACTTGTCGCTCAACGCGCCCGCCACCAGCGCGCCGACGAGGCAGCCGATGAGCGCGCAACTGTTCGCCCAGCCGATTTGCGCCTCGGTGGTCAGTTGAAAATAGCGATGGAAAAACGGCTTCGCGCCGCCGATGACAACCCAATCCCAGCCGAACAGCAGCCCGCCCATCGCGGCGACGACGGAGATGAGCCAGACGTAGCCGAGGTTGTAATCGGCTTTGAGGTTTGAATTTCCGGTGGGAGTCGCGGTAATCATAATTAGGGAGTGATGATGTCGAGTTC
>JAPLTZ010000084.1:4631-13553 GCA_026397895.1 Verrucomicrobiota bacterium
AACTTCACGGTCTGCAATTCCGCGCTCTTCTTGAACACGCCCGTCGCAACCGGCTCGCCCCAGTCCTTGCCGTCGGCGCTGATGAACACAGCATAGTCCTTGATGTAGCCGTTCTGGATTCCATCCTGACGCGGCAGGCAGGTGACGCCCGCCAGCTTCACGGGCTGGGGCAGATCAAAGGTCAGCCAGTGCGGGAATTTCCGCGCACCTTCATCCCAAGGCGTGTGCCACATCGTATTCGGATTACCGTCAATGGCCTGTTCGGCCTCATATTCAGCCCGCTGACTGTCAGCGCGAATTTCTGCGCCGAGAGCCTGTAGTTTGTTTGAAAACTTTGGCACGAAAAGTTCCTCCAGAAAATCCACGCCGAGTTTCTGCGCGGGTTTGAATTTCGCCGAGCCGACGTAAGCGTTGAGGCTCGCCGACAACTGCCGCGCCGCCGGTTCGTTCGTCAGGCCCGGCAGATTGAAGCCGCACACGAGCAGTTGCCCGCGCCCCACGCGGCCCTCGAAGATCACGCCGAGCTTGTGGTTGCGGGCGAAGTTGTCAATCACCTGCACCAGCGGCCGGTAATCCGCCGGCGTCTCGTCGAGCACGAACAGCCGCGAGTGCTGCATCAGCTCATACCATTGCCAATTGCTGTGCATCTCGGTCGGGAACTGCGCGAGCAGCGGCTGCTGCGGGTCGCACAGCAGCCCCATCGTGTTCGGCTTCTGCGTCGGAAACCACACCGGACTCCAGAACACCGGGAGGAATTTGCCGACCAGCGAGTGCGCCGAGTCGCCGACGGTCGGGAAGAAAACCACGTTCTTCCCGGCGGCCAGCGCGACTTTTGCGCCGCTCCACTCGCCGCAAAACAAAACATCCGCCGCCGGCGCGGGCGCGGGCGTGGCCGGATAAACCCAAATCTCCCAGTCGTTCACGAACTTCGTGCCGGCCAGCGAGAGCGTCACGGTGAATTTGCCTGGCGTCTTCACGTTCGCCAGCGACGCCTTGATTGCGCCGAGTTCCGTCAGCTTGCCCGTCGGCACGGTGAGCGACGGCAATTTGCCCGCCGCCACTTCGCCGCCCTGCGCGTCGGTGATTTTCCAGAGTGGCTGCGCGTTCACCAAGTCCACCGCACCGAAGTGCGCGACCTGCGCCGTCGCCTCGAACGTCTCGGCGCTCGTGTAAGTGCGCTTGGGCATCCGCAGCAGCGGCACGGTGGAGTTGCAGAATCGCCGGTAAGCCTCCGGCGTGATGAAGCCCTTCGATTCCCAGAGCGGGTCGAGCGGCCCGATGAGCGCCGTGCCTTGCGTCGGGTAATCGTGCAAGTCCAGCAGCGAAAAACCGCCGTAGCCCGGCGTGCGCAACAGGACTTCGATCTCCTCCTTGTAGAGCAGCGTGGCGAATTTGCCGCTCGCCTCCACAAATTTCGGCGCAAGGTCGAGTAGATGTTTCTGCTTCATGTCGTCGCGGATCATCTCGAAATTTTTCACCGCCATGACGCCGGAATATTTTTTGATCTCGTTGAAATCCGGAAAATACATCCACTGGCCGATTTCATGGCCAATGGTCGGACGCCCGTCGCCCGCGACGATGTCACTCAAGTCGCGCGCCGTGCCCGCGCCCTTGATACCGCGACCGCGCGGCGTCTCCGTCCATTGGCGGTTCGCGGTGGTCGGCGCGGAGGTCGCCGACGAGTAGAGATGGCGCGAATCGCGGCGGATAAGCATATCCACCCAGCCCGTCAGCATCTCGTTCTTGCCGCCGAATTCGTTGCCCAGCGCCATTGTGCAGAACGACGGATGATTGCCGTAGGTGTCAACGATACGCTGATACTCCGCCTCGATGAACGCATCACGCGCCGCGTCGCTGCCGGCGGACACGTTCGCCATCGGGCCTTCCGCTTGCACCATGATGCCCTCGCTGTCCGCCGCCGCGAACGCCGCTTCCGGCGGACACCACGAATGAAACCGGATGTGGTTCAGACCATAGGACTTCATGATCTTGTAGATCCGATGCCACGCCGCCAGGTCCGTCGGCGGATAACCGGTCAGCGGCCAGATCGAACACTCCAGCGTGCCGCGCAGGAAAACCGTGCGGTCATTCATCGTGAATTGCGTGCCGCGCGCCGCAAACTTCCTCATGCCGAAACGCACCGTGCGCTCGTCGCCGCCGAGCTTCACCGTCACTTCGCTCAAGTTCGGCGAAAACTCGTCCCACAACTTCGCACCGCTCATGTCCACTTCCGCTTCGGCGTGGCCGCCCTGCACGTCCCACGTCGCTTCCACATTTTTTCCGCCCACGGTCAACGGGCCGCGCCCCGCCGCGCCGGTGGCGTTGCCGATTTTCACGACCACCCGCACCAGCTTTTTGTCCACGTCGGGATAAACCTGCACGTCGTCAATCCACACCGGCGGCGTGGCGGCGAGTTCGATGCGGCCGACGATGCCGTTCATGTTGCCCCAAGTGCCGCCGAACAGCGCCGAGACGAACCGACCGAGATTTATTTTCACCGTGTTGTCCACGCAGATAGTCAGCCGATGCTTGCCCGGCGCGACACCAGTGCCGAAATCATAAACGTGCGGCGCGATCAGGCTGTCCTGCGAGCCGATTTGTTTGTCGTCCAGCCACACGGTCGTGACCCAGCGGCAGCGCTCCAGAAACAGCGTCACGCGTTTGCCCGACCACGCCTCCGGAATCTCGATGTCGCGCTGATACCACGCTGGCCCGGCGTAATCGGACAGTCGCCAAGGCCCTTCGAGCGTCGGCGGTTTGGGGTTGGGTGGGCCGAGGCGGGCGTCGTCAATCGTGCCGGGCAACTTGATTTGTCCCGGCAGTGCGTGCGCGAATCCCGCCGCATTTGTGCCGGCGATTTCAAGCCGCCAGACGCCCGCCAGCGAAACAACATCGCCAGCCGTGGCGCTGACCGCTGTGAGTGCTACCGCCAACACGAGTGCTTGCAGGGTGAGTTTGAGAGGCTTCATGGTCGTCATCATTTGTTTCATAAATTTCGGGATTTGCCAAAGGTTTGATTCAAGTCCGCCGCCAGCGAGTGATTCGGTTCGCGCTTCAACACAGTCTGGAGCAGCGCGCGGCCCTTCGCTTTGTTGTCCAAGCCGAGCTGCGCCTGCGCCTGCAAGAACAGCGCGGTCGTCTCCTGCCGGAACTGCAAATCGTCGTCGAATAGCAGCATCGTCGGCAGCGACGTGGCGAAGTAATCAATCTTCGCCTCCGCTGTTTGCAGCTTCCGCGCGTAGGCCAGCAGGTCGCGGAGAAGTTTTTGCGCCTTCACCCGCTGACCAAGTTTTGCCAGCGCGAGTGCCGAGTAGTAAGTCATCTCGCTGAAGGCGCGGACGCTCATCTCCTGAAAGTCGCCTTTGAAATTCGCCGCGATGCGCCAATGCTGTTTCGCCTTCGACTTTTCACGCGACGCTTTCAGCGCACAGCCGAGCCAGAAGTAGATGTCGCTTTGATTGGCGAGCAGATGTTTGGCTTCGCCAAGATTGCGCGGCGCGGTGAGCGCGTTCTCGAAATGACTGACCGCGCACGGATAATCATGGTGCGCCAACGCCTCGCGTCCGCATGCAAGCTGCGTGCGGACGTGCTGGCCGAGCGGCCCGCCCTCGCCGCCTTCCCACGGCTGGAAATTCCGCTCCGCCAGCAACCGCATCGCTTCGATGTGCCGGCCCGTCTGGTTCAACAACGCGCACCACTCCACGCTCAAGTCGTCGCGCTGGCTGACAAGCGCGGGATGTTTCTCCAGTTCGCGCAGGCGTTTCGCGGGCGAATCTCCGAGCCGCTTCCAGAGCTGGTCGCGCTCGAAAAGCAGCCGCGCATCGTTCGGATTCGCCCAGAACGCCTTGTCGTAGGCCGCCCGCGCCCGGCGAGCGTCGTGTCGGATGTTGAAGTAGCCGATGCCGAGGTTGCGCCGGACGATGGAGAAACTGGCGTCGAGCTTCGCGGATTTTTCCCAGAACGCGATGGCTTCCTCGTGTCGCCGACGGTCATAAAACAGATTGCCCAGATAGTAAGGCGCGCGGGCGTCGCTGGGATTCGCGCGCATCGCCGCTTCGAGGACGGCGATCTCCTCCAGCCGCGCCGGGAAGCAGTAATCGGGCGACTGCCGCGCGGCGAGCTGGTAACTGGCGAGCGCGGCTTGGCGGTCGCCGGTCTGTTCGTGCAGCCAGCCGAGCGTGTAGTGAACCAGCGGCAGCGCGCCCCAGCTCTGGTCTGGGAGCGCGGCGTTCACGCCGCTTCGATGACCGCTGGCAGTTTGCCCGCTGAAGCGGACTGAAGTCCGCGCTCCAAGAAGTTCAACCGCCTCGGCATAAAACCCGGCGCGGGCAAAGTCATGCGCGAGGTCGAGTGCGGTCTGGTTGTCGCAGGAAAGTTTTTCGCCGCTCAAATGCCGCGCCCACCAGTCGAGCCGGTCGAGCGTGAGCGTTTCGCGTAGGACAGCCGTTGCGGCTGTCTCCATATCTTTCTTTTCAATTTGAGACAGGCGCGACGCCTGTCCTACGCCGGTGAGCCGTCGCAGCACCATCACCTTGAGATTCCGGGCGCGCAGGTTGTCGGTGTTGAAACGGAGGGAGTGATTCAGATGTTCCAGCGCAGCCGTCCAATTTGCGCGGCAGCAATCAATCTCCGCCAGCGCGTGATAGCCCGCCGCCATCCACGCCTGATTCCAGACGGCTTTGTAGAACGCATCGTAGGCCTCGTCGTCGCGTTCCAAATGACGCAGACAGAGGCCGAGGTTGTAATGAGCCTCGCCGTTTGCGGGATTGGCGTTCCGTCGCGTGAGCCGCGCAATGGCCTGTCGGAAATATTTTTCCGCGACGGCAAACTCGCCGCGCTTGAGATGCCAGAGGCCCATCGCGTTGTTGCAGCGCGCATCGCCAGAATCGCGCCGCAACGCCTCGCGCCAGTAAAGCGTCGGGCAGCGTGTGGCGTGACGATACTGCTCCAGATGCAAGCCGGTGGTGTAAAGCTCGTCGGTGCTGGCGATTTCAGCGGGCACGGCAGGTTCGGCCGCGGGCGGCGGGACTTCGCCCTGCACACGCGGCTTGGGCTGGTAGGAAATGATTTCGCCCCCGGAAGAATCGGTGACTCGGAGGAGCAAATCTGTTTCCGCCACGCCGCGCGGGAGTTTGATTTCCTTGATGAACGGCGCACCGGGCACGAGGTCGCGGGTGAAACGCGCGAGGACTTTCCGCGTAGCGGCGTTCGGCAGAACGCCGCCATTATTCTTCGCGGCCTTGTTTGCGACGAGCGTTATTCGTGCGCGTTTGAAAGTTTTTGTCGTAGATATGCCGATGCGAATGTTGGCGGCGTTCTGCCGAACGCCGCTACGTTGCAAGGAAATCGCCGCGTCCAGATTCGCGTGCTGCGCCGCGCCGATTTTCTGAATCGGATACCAATACTGACTCCACGTCTTCGTTTCGCCGGGCTGGAGGAAGCTGAAGTCGGGCTGGTTGTCGGTGTAGACGCCCGCCATGATTTCGATGTAGGGCGCGAATTCGCCGCGCGTGTCGGCGTCGGTGAGGTTGCGATCCCATGCGTAGCCGAACTCGTGGTTGCCCCAGGTCCATTGTTTTTTGCCGGGCGAGACGTGATGGTTCGCAATATGGACGATGCCCGCCTGCGCCCTGTGATCGTAGCCGCCGAAAAAATCCTCTTTGCTGCCCATGCACATGTAGGAGGTTGGCACGGGGATGTTGGCGTAGAAGGAAAGGTCGTTGGGGGCGTAGGATGGCAGTTTTGAATTGGCTGCGTGCGGCGGCACAAATCGACCCGGCACTTCGCCTGCTGGAATTCCCTTCCGCCCGCGCTCGCCGTAATTCACTCCGTAATAAAACCCCTGCGCCAACGGATACTCGCTCATCGAACGCCGCGCGTGGTCGGCCACATACGAAACGTCGGGCGGGAAGAAACTTTGATACGCCTCGTGCACGCGCGTGGCGACGTTCGCCCACCAGAGAAACGTCTGTGTCATGGGCGTGCGGTTGTAGGCGCGCACCTTGAGTTCAAGATAAGCTTTGCCGGGATGCAGACAGATGCCGTGCATGCCTTTCATCCGCGCCATCGGGTCGTGGTCGCTGCACCAGATTGTGACCGAGCCGTCGGCGTGCTTCTCGATCTCGAAGTCCACCGGCAGGAACGTTGCGGGCCGATGATGCTGCGGCCAGTTGAACTCGATGCCGCCGCTCGCCCACGGCCCGGCGAGGCCGACGAGCGCGGGCTTGATGACGGGCTGGTTGTAGATGAGGTCGTAGCCGTTGGTCTTGTCCTGCAAGGCGTGAATGCGCCCGCCGAGTTCCGGCAGCACCAGCGCGCGGAGAAATTCGTTCTCAATCCAAACCGCCTGCCACTTCCGGTTCACCGGCTGCTCCGCGATGCGATCCGTGAAGGGCAGGGGATAAACCTTGCCGCTGCTGCCCTGATACACGCGCTTCTCCAGGAACATCGGATTCTTGTCGGGCGCGGCGGGCAGATAGGTGGGGATGACCAACTGTTCTTCGCGGATTTTGACGGCGCCCATATCGGGTGGATTCCTGCAAATCGTATTCCCAATGGCCGGTCGCGGCAATGCAGCTAAAAACTATCCGATGGACTATTCTGCCAACTGAAATCCGCCGCCGCCAGGAGATGGCCACCGTCGAAATCGCTCAATGCGGCTTGTTCCGCTGCTGAAACGCTGGCACTCTCCCGTTGCGTCCATGAAAGCGATTTCCAAGCAGGATTGATTCTTAAACCAGACCATGTTTGTCGTGCCGCCGCCGGTCTTGGTGGAAACCGCGCGGCACATCCTGGTCTCCGGGCTTTACCCGACGGACATCGGTTGGTTTCCCCGCGCGCGCCATCATGCCCGGCAGCGGGCGGGCGGCGCGGAGCAAAACATCCTCATCCTCTGCACGCGCGGCAGCGGCTGGTTTGAGATCAACGGCCGTCGGCACCCGCTCAAGCAGAACCAGACGTTGCTCCTGCCTGCCAACACCCCGCACGAATACGGCGCGAGCCAGCGCGATCCGTGGTCAATCCAGTGGGTGCATTTTCTCGGCGACGACGCGGCGTATTTTTTCACGCTGCTTAAATCCGGCAGCCACATCGTGCCGGTGGCCGCCGCGCTCACGCCGAAGCTGAATCGCCTCTTCGCCGACGCCTATGAGGCGTTGTCCGGCGGGTTCACGCAGCAAAGCATCATCTGCGCGGCGCAGGCCGTGCGGCACATGCTGGGGCTTTTGTTTTTCAACAACCGTGCGTTCCATCCGCGCACCCAGGCTGAATCCACTGAAAGTCTCGATCGGGCGACGCGGTTCATGCGTGACCGGGTGGATTCGGTTCTGACGGTGGCGGAGATGGCGCGGCAGGCGGGGCTTTCGGTGACGCATTTTACGCGGCTGATGCGGCAGCACACCGGGTTCACGCCCATCGAGTATTTCATCCACCTGAAAATGCAACGCGCCTGCCGGTTTCTGATGCTGACGGCATTGAGCGTGAAGGAGATTGCCGGTCGCATCGGCTACGACGACCCGTATTATTTTTCCCGCCTGTTCCGCAAGGTGATGGGGATGTCGCCGGTGGCGTATCGCAAGACGAAACTTGGCTGATGACCGCTGGCAGCGTGGCGGGGTTACTGCACGCTCAACTGGTTCAGCCACTGCGCGCGGTAAGATTCCAAGGCTCGCGCCAGTTCGCCCGACAACGGCGCGACCGCGCGGTATTTGATTCCCAGTGCGGACGTATCAACTTTGTAAGGATGAATGCCGAGGCAGGCGGCCTTGCCGATGATCGCCGCGCCGAGCGTTGTCGTCTCGGTTATCGGCTGGCCGTTGCGGTCGAACATGGCGTAAACCGGCCGCGCGGTCAGCGTCGCCAGCAGCGCGGCGAACAACGGGTCTTTCGAGCCGCCGGCGGTCAGGACGACCGGGACCGTGGGATCGGTGGAAATCGCCGCCACTTGCACGGCGGTCGTCATCACCGTCTGGAGTTGGCTGACCAGATAGGCGGTCACGCCGCTGGCGAGGAACGCCGCCTCGTTCACAATGCGGCCCTTGACCTGCGGGAACGGGCCGGTGCCGTGGTTGGAGGGCGTGATGTTGGGCAGGACGAAGCAGTCGGCGGCGCGCAGCAACTTGAGCAATGCGGCTTCGTTCCATTGGTTGTCGAAGCCTTGACCAGTCGTCTTGGCGAGTTTCTTCAAAGACGAGAAATCTGCGCCGCCGCCGTAGCGCGCGGTCACCACGGGTTCGCCGTCCACCGTGCCTTGGATGATAATGTCGCGGGTGTAGCCGTCGCCGGGCAACTGCGGGGTGCCGCCCATCTGCGCGATCATCGTCCAGGTGCCGCACTCCACCTGCACGACCGGTTTGCCCACGGCGGCGGGGTAGGCTTGGTAGAACGTGGAGAGAATCGGGATGTGCGAGAGGCAGGTGTCGTGGCCGCCGGAAACGACCTTGGGCGCGGCGGCGAGTTTCAGCGCCGCGACCTGACTGGCGGGCATGATGCCCAACGCGTGATAACAGACGGAGGTTTGCGCCGGTATCAATCGGCGGAAAGAATTCACCGCGCCCGAAGCCTTGCTGGGCGTTCCGGGTTTGCTGCGCACGGCGCGCGTTCCCGAGTGGCACATCCAATAGCTGTGCTCGTTGCCGGCCAGCCGGACGGCGGCGAGATAATCGTCACCTAGAAAATGTCCGCCCATCAGCGCGCCGTAGTGGGCGAAGGCAGTGGCGCGGGCGAGGACTTGCGGTCGCTCCATTTCCTCAAACAAAAACCGCTTCAGCAGGGTCAGCGAGCCGGGGAGGTCGCGGATGGAGCCGGTTTCCTCGAAGAACTCCTCGCGCGAGCCGGCGAGTTTGGCAAAGGCGTCGTTGACGGCGGCGGAATAGCCTTGCGTGTAAGCGAGCGTCAACCGGCGACCGGGAACTTCCACCGGCG
>JAPLTZ010000084.1:13562-24759 GCA_026397895.1 Verrucomicrobiota bacterium
CCGGCGAATTGTCAGCGCCGACGAGTCCGCCGGATGCACCCCGCGCCACCGGCGCGACGACGGCGGCGGCGCGATGTTCCGCAGGCAGGGACTGGATGACGGAGTCGAACCAGTCGAACTCCTTGCCGGTGTCGTTGTAATTCAGACCCTCGTGTTGCGCGGAGGGGCTTTCCGTCACGGCGGAATGCACGGTGGCCAGCGTTTCAAAGTCGAGGGCTTCGAGCTTGATGTTGGAAGCGCCGTCAACCGGCACCAATATGGTTTGCTTGCTCATATCCGAATTACTTTGAATGGCAACGCCTCCGGTTTTTGCCGGAGGCGATTGCGAGATAGCCTTTGTCAGGCATGAATTGTGGGCGGATGAATTACTTTGTGATTTCCGTCGCTGCGGCCGCGGGTTTCGCCTTGGCTTCGGAATCCGCCGAAACCTTGTTGCCGAAGCCGATGATGATCGTGGAGCCGACGAGCAGCGCCAGCATGAGCGTCACCAGTTTCTTGGTGAAGCTTTGCGCGCCGCGCCATTCCTTGAAGAAGATGCCCCACAGCGTGCTGAAGATGATGATGCTCGCCATGTGCAGTGTCCAACTGGAGAATTTATAGCTGCCCATCTGGCTTTCGCCCATCTGGTAGAAGAAGAACTGGAAATACCAGAACGTCCCCGCCAGCGCGCAGAAGAACCAGTTGCCGAGCACGGGAATCTTCAGGTCGGTGGGCGTGCCGCCAGCGGCGGTGGCCGCCGGGCCGTGTTCGCTGCCGCCGTGACCGCCATGATGAGCGTGCTCCTCACGGACGTGCGTGGCGAGGTATTGATAGCCGGTGCGGTTCTTGATGTTCAGCAAAACGCACCAGATGAAATTCGTCGTCAATCCGCCGAGCAGGATTACCAGAATCACCGGCAGGCCCACCCACAGCGGGCCGGTGCCGTGTTTCGCCGCAATCTTGGTGATGGGGTCGCCGAACTGGAAGCCGAACGAGAAGCAGGAACTCATCACGCCGGAGAACGTCGCGATGCCGAGGCCTTTCCAGAGGTTGAATTCCGGCAGGGCGGACTTGTCGCCGCTGACTTCCTTTTCCTTGCGCACGCCAGCGATGCCGCCGATGGCGATGCCGATTAGGCAGACCGCCACGCCCAGCAACACAATCGGCCCGCCGGCGCTCGTGCCGGAGTGATTGAGGAGCTTGTCGGCGAATTCACCTTTCACGAGCGGCGGCACGAGCGTGCCGAACGCCGCGCAGTAGCCGAGCGCAATGGCCATGCCGAGCGACATGCCGAGGTAACGCATCGTCAGCCCGAACGTCAAACCGCCCATGCCCCACAACGCGCCCATCAGATACGTCATCCAAAACGTGTAGGGCGTGGTTTCGCGGAGGACGGCGAGCAAGTCTTTGGACAGCGCGAACGCGCCGATCCACGGGCAGATGAGCCAACTGAATATCCCGCCCGCGAGCCAGAACGTCTCCCACGACCATTTGCGGACGCCTTTGTAAGGCACATAAAAACTGCCGGAGGCCAGACCGCCGAGCCAGTGGAAGACGACGCCAAGTAGAGGATTCGGTTGCATTGTTTGGTTTTGGTTTTTGGTTTATTGCCGTTTGCTTAACACTGATTTTTCGTAGCTCTTCACTTCGGCCAGCCACGCTTCGCCGACGGGGACGCCTTGCTTGAGGCAGTAATAATCCCAGACCGCGCCGAAGGGCAGGGTCTTGGCCTCTTCCATCAGCGCGAGGCGCGAGGTGTAATCGCCGGCGAGTTCGAGCTTCTTGTATTGGCTGTGCGGTTCGAGCATGGCGATGCAGAGCGCGCGGATCATGTTGCGCGTGCCGATGGTCCAGGCGGCGATGCGGTTGATGCTGGCGTCGAAGAAATCGAGGCCGATGTGGGTGCGACCGAGATAATTTCCGCGCACCAGTTCCTGCGCGATGCCGTTCAACTCGTCGGTCAGCGTCACGACGTGGTCGCTGTCCCAGCGGACGCCGCGGCTGACGTGCAGGAGAATCTCCGGCACGAAGCACAGCACGGAGGAAACCTTGTCCGCCATGTTTTCGGTCGGGTGATAATGGCCGGCGTCGAGGCAGACGAGCTTCTGGTTCTTCACCGCGTAGCCGAGATAAAACTCGTGCATGCCCACGGTGTAGCTTTCCGCGCCGATGCCGAAGAGCTTGCCTTCAATGGCGTCGAGGTTGTGCTTGGGGTTGAGCTTCTTCTTGAAAATGGCGTCGAGTGATTCCTCAAGCCGTTCGCGCGGACCGCGGCGGTCGGCGGGCGTGTCCTTCATGCCGTCGGGAATCCAGACGTTCGTCACCGTCGGGCTGCCGGTGGCCTTGCCCATGCGCGCGCCGATTTCGCGGCTCAACTGGCAATGCTCAATCCAGAACTCGCGGATGGCCTTGTTGTGATGCGACAGCGTGAAGCCGCTCGCGGATTTGGGGTGCGAGAAACAGGTGGGGTTGAAGTCCAGCCCGATGCCGAGCTGCTGGGCCCACGCGATCCAGTTCTTGAAATGTTTCGGCTCGATTTCGTTGCGGTCAACTTTCTTGCCGCCGAACTCGCCGTAGAACGCGTGCAGGTTGAACCGGTGCGTGCCGGGAATCAACGAGAGCGCCTTGGCCGCGTCGGCGCGGAGCTCGTCGGGCGTGCGGGCCTTGCCGGGATAATTGCCGGTGGAGACGATGCCGCCGGTCATCGCGCCGCCGAAATTTTCAAAGCCGGTCAAGTCGTCGCCCTGCCAGCAGTGGAGCGAGACGGGAACTTTGGCGAGTTGCTTGAGCACCTTGGCGGTGTCCACGCCGAGCGCGGCGTAACGTTCCTTGGCGAGTTTGTAAGCTTGTCCGATCTTTTGAGAATTGGTTGTGGCTGGCATAATTTTTTTGCGGGTCAGTAGTTGGTGTTGCGCGTGGAGGCTAGATTATTTGCGCCACTTATCACAAGAAACTTTTCGGAAAAACTGGGCGGCGGCGCGTCAGATGACTTCGCGGTAAACGTCCCGGTGCGGGCGCGCGATGATGACGGCGTTCACGAGCACGCCGGCTTCGGCGATGACGGCGCGTCCGGCTTCCACGCCGGCCTGCACGGAGGCGACGTCGCCGGTCATGGTGCAAAAGGCTTTCCCGCCCATCGCCATGGCGAGGCGGACTTCGAGCAGTTGGATGTCGGCGGCCTTGGCGCACGCGTCGGCGGCCTTGATGAGCGTGGCGACGTTGAACGATTCGAGGATGCCGAGCGCGCCGTTCGGCTCGACGGGCTGGTTGCGGCCGATGGCGGTGAGCACGTCGGGGTGGAGGTTCGCGATGACGATGCTGTCAATGAGGCAGCCGTTCGCGGATTCCCCGCCGACCTTCACGGCGGATTCGACGGCGGCGGTTTCGCCGCCGATGAGCACCATGTATTTGCCGGAGCAGATGGAGCGCGAGAGCAGGATGTGGACGTTGCTGGACTTGAGCATGGCGTCGGCGACCTGAAAGCCGGAGGCGATGCTGGACAGTTCTATCAAACCGACGGATTTGTTGTTCATTGTCTTTCCAAAATGAGTTGTTGATCGTTGACCTCGCGGATGACGCCGGCAATCGGCGCGTGGAGAATCGCGCCCAGCGCGTTGGCGGCGGGTTCGCCGATGACCTGACCGGCGGTGACGCGGTCGCCGGCTTTCACCTTCGCGATGCAAGCCGTGCCGGCGCTTTGCTTGAGCGGCAGAATCAGCCGGTTCGGTATCAGCGGTTGGGAACTCAACGGCGCGGGCAGATCGTAATCCTGCACGTGCAATTTCTTGGTGAGCGATTTCACCGGGACGCGGCGGCCGTCCATCATCGGGTGCGGCTTGGGATTCATCGGGCCGGTCCACTTGACCTGCGCTTTCCGCATTTCCGTCTTGGCGTCGTCGCAGGCTTCCTTGGGAAACAATTCTTCCGGGCAGGAATATAGCGTGCAGAGGCCGCACGAGCAGCACATGGCCGCCCACTGGTTGAAGGTCGCCGCGCCGGTGGCGGTGAATGCGAGCGTGCGCATGACCTGATGCGGTTCGACGGCGTAGCCAAGCAGGAAGCGCGGGCAATACTCGGTGCAGTAACGGCATTGGTCGCAGGCGGACTTGCCGATGCTGGCCTGCGCCTTCTTGGGCTTGAGCTTGCGCTCGATGGTGTGGTGGTCGCGCGGCAAAATGATGACGCCGGTGGAGGTCTTGGTGACGGGCGTGTCGAGGTTGTCGGTTGTCGTGCCCATCATCAGGCCGCCGAGGCAGAGGATGGGGTCGTTTGTCGTGAGGCCGCCCGCAGCGGCGATGCAGTCGCGGTAGGTCGTGCCGAGGGGCACGCTCAAAGTCACGGGCGATTTCACCGCGCCAGCGATGGTCACCATTTTGTGCGTGACAGGCTTGCCCTCGGTGGCGCGGGCGATGTTCACGAAGGTTTCGACATTGGCGACGATGACGCCGACGGCGATGGGGATGCCGCCGGGCGGAATCAGTTTGCCGGTGACATTGAAGACGAGATCGTATTCGTCGCCCGCAGGATAGTAATCGCCGAGCAATTGCACGCGCACGTTCGTGCCGTTGCACGCGGCGGTGACGGCTTCGACGGCGTGTTTCTTTTTTCCTTTGATGCCGATGACGCCTTCCTTCGCGCCGGTGGCGGTCATGGCGAGCTGCACGCCTTTGACGAGCAGGGCGGCGTGCTGTTCCATGACGACGGCGTCCTTGTGCAACAGGGGTTCGCATTCCGCGCCGTTGGCGATGACGGTGTCGGCCTTCGCGGCGAGTTTGACGTGCGTGGGGAAGCCGCCGCCGCCCGCGCCGACGACGCCGGCTTGCTTGACTAGGTCTGCGAGATTCATGGTTTCAATTCCGGTTCGTTCAGAACCCGACGGTCTTGATGGTCTGTTTGATGGTGGTGCAGGAGTGGCGCAGCTTCTCGACTTCGGCGGGCGTCATCTCCACGTTCACGCGGCTGACGGCGCCGAGGTGATTCACGACCATCGGCAGGCTCAGGCACACGTCGTCCACGCCGAGGAAGTTTTCCACGCAGGTGCTGACGGGGAGGACACGGTTCTTGTCATGCAGGATCGCCTTGACGATTTCGTTCGTGCTCAAACCGATGGCCCACGAGGTGTAGCCTTTCTTGGCGATGATGTCGTAGGCGGCGCGGCGGGCGTCGTCGTAAACCTGGGTCAGCTCGGTGCGTTCGGCTTCGGCTAGGCCTTCGATGCCCTTGGGGAAAACGCGCGTGCCGCCGACGGTGACGCCGCTCCAGTAAGCGAACGAGCTGTCGCCGTGTTCGCCGAGGATGTAGGCCTGCAGGCTCGCGCCGTCCATGCCGAGCTTGTTGCCGAGCAGACGTTGGAAGCGTGCGGAATCCAGCACGGTGCCGGAGCCGATGACGGTTTCGCGGGACTTGCCGGAAATTTTAAGCGTCACATACGTCAGCACGTCCACGGGATTCGTGACCATGAGGATGATGGCGTCGGGCGCGTATTTCATGATCTCCGGGATCATCTTCTTGAGGATGTTCACATTGATCTGCGCGAGCTCGAGGCGCGGCTGGCCGGGCGCTTGCTTCGCGCCGGCGGTGACGATGATGATTTCCGCGCCGGCGCAATCGGAGTAGTCGCCGCCGCGAATGGTCATGTTGCTGATGAGCGGGAGGCCGTGCTGCAAATCGAGAACTTCGGCTTCAACTTTTTCCTTCAGCAGGTCAATGATCACGAGCTCCTCGATGGAGTGTTCGATGATCATGCTGTAGCAGCCGGCCATGCCGACCATGCCCGCGCCAATCATGACGGCCTTGCGGGGCTTGCGCGCGCCGGAGTCGGGCTTGGAGGAACGGAACGAGGTTTGGAGACGTTGCGAGTAATCCATAAATAATTTCGGGTGCGGTTGATTGGTTGTCGGTTAAATCACTTTTTCATCTGCGCGAGAATCTGGTCGGTGATGGCCTTCACGGCGGCTTCCGCTTCGGCGTCGAGGCCGACGGTCGGGGTTTCATTCGGCGGCACCGCGCAGGTCGCGCCGGGACGCCATTCGCCGCTGTCGCAGAGCTCGCATTCCTTCATGCCGAAACGCGGATCCACGAAGCCGAGGCTCTGCTTGATGTTGAGCAGTTCCTTCATCTGCGGGCCGGAGAAGGTGTTGATCGGCTTGCCGAGCTGGCCGGCCACGACGATGGTGCGGCAGTAGGCCTCGATGATTTCCATGCGCCAGTAGGCTTCCTCGATGTTGTTGTGCGACCAGGTCACGACGCCGTGGTTGGCCATGAGGATGGTGTTGTATTCGTCGGTCATGTCGGCGACGAGTTTGCCCATGTCCGCCGAGCCGGGCGTGCGATACGGCGCGACGCCGACGGAGCAGAACACTTCATACTCCGGCAACATGCACGTCGGCGGGGCGACGTTGGCCACCGCAAACGCCGTGGCGTAGGGCGGGTGGCAATGGCAGGTGGCGAACGCCTTGGGCTGCTTCTTCATCATCTGCAAGTGCATCAGAATTTCGCTGGTGCGCTTCTTCGTGCCGAGAATCTGGTTGCCCTCGAAGTCCACGAGGCACATGTCCGACGGCTTGAGCGAGCCTTTGCTGACGAGCGTGGGCGTGCAGATGGCGATGTCTTCGCCGACGCGGATGGCCATGTTGCCGCCGTTGCCGTCCACGTAGGCGCGCTTCCAGAGGCGATGACCCATCTCGCAAATCTGTTCCTTGAGGCTGTGGGCGTAAGGCGAATTGAAAAACGCTTCGAGTTCCGCTTTCGGCGACTTGGAATTCAGCTTCGTCGTCGGCGCGGTGATCGGGCCGCTGGGGACGGCGGGCGCGCTGGGCGCGTGGTTGTGCCGCTTCATGTCGCGCAGCAAATCTTTTGCTGACGGCGTCAGGATGGCGTCGGTTGGCAGGTTGTTGATGTCGCCGCCTTTGGCGAGCAATTCCTCGATGTCTCGGGCGCTGATTACGGTGCTCATTTAATTATTTGTTAAAGGGGTTGTAAAAAATTTCGTCCACCAGTGCGGCGTTGATCGCGTCAATGGGCGGGGAAACTTCAAACGGTTGCGCGGCTTCGCGGCCTTCGATGTAACCGATGGTCTGGCCGAGGTCGCCGCCGAGATTGTCGTAAACCACCAGGCTCGGGTCTTTGCTCATGCCGGGCAAATCCTGGGAGCCGCGTTGAAAATGTTCGCGTGTGAACGGCGAGACGATGAGCCAGCGCGCACCTTCCAGCTTGGAAGTCGTGACGCTCAACGTGACGCGGCCGATGACGGTGCCGAGTTTCATACGGGCACCCCCGGCTCTTTTTCGTCCACCACGCCGAGCACGAGCCAGCGGGCGGGGCTTTGGGGATCGCCGACCATCGCGCGGGCGGCGGAGCCGTCGCTGGAAATCACCACGCGCGAATGCATGCCGGCGCCGTGGGAATCAATCGCGATCTGCGGCGAGCCTTCGGGGTCGCCGGCGTGGTTGATCGGTTGACAGATAACGAGCCGCCAGCCCTCGAAGCTCGGATGCTTCCGGGTGGCGACCACATTGCCTTCAACGCGGGCCAGCAACATAAATCAATAGATGCGGAGATTGTCCACCATCACGCAGCGGCGGACGCGGGTGAACGTGCGCGGGTTCGTGATGCCTTCGCCGGTGGGCGTGGCGATTGAGAAGCTGAGATAACCTTCACCGCCGAGGCCGAGGCCGGCGGGCGACGGGCCGTTCTTGACGAACAGCGTCGTGTCGAGCGCGCGCGCCATCGCGGTGATGTTTTCCACGTCGTGCGAGTGGATGATGGCCGTGTGCTTGTAATTGTGTTCCGCGACGAGCGAGCGCTGGATGCCTTCCTCGACGCTCTTCACGCGGACGATGGGCATCATCGGCATCATCTGCTCTTCGTAAACGAAGGGATGCTCCGCGTCCGTCCCGGCGAACAGCATCTGCGTGCCGGCGGGAATGTTGACTCCGGCAGCCTGCGCGAGAACGGAAGCGTCCTTGCCGATGTAATCCTTGTTCACGCTGGCGTGCGAACAGCCGCCGCCTTGGCCTTCCTTGAAAGTGAATGCAGCTTTGGTCAGGCGTTCGAGCTGGGCGGAATTCAATTTGAACCCGCCGTTCTCGCCCAGGCGCTGCATCAACTTGTCCGCGACGTGGTCGAGCACGAAGACTTCCTTCTCGCCGATGCAGAGCAGGTTGTTGTCGAACGCGCCGCCGGAAATGATCGCCTTCGCCGCGCGCGTGGGGCAGCAGGTGTCGTCCACGAACACGGGCGGGTTGCCGGGGCCGGCGCAGATGGCGCGCTTGCCGGTCAGCATCGCGGCCTTCACGACCATCGGCCCGCCGGTGACGAGCAGCAGGCGGGTGTTTTCGTTTTTGCAAAGTGCGTTGAAGGAGTCCAGCGACGGCTTCTCGATGATGCACGCGATGTTCTCGATGCCGGTCTCGCGGTAAATGGCCTCGTTGTAGGCGCGCACGGCGACGGCGGCGCAGCGGGCTGCGTTCGGATGCGCGTTAAACACCACGGCGTTTCCGGCGGAGACGATGTTGACGATGTTGCCGCTCAACGTGGGGATGGAATGCGTGCTGGGCGTGATCGCGCCGACGACGCCGAAGGGCGTGTATTCTTCGAGCGTGATGCCGTGGTCGCCGCTGCGGGCGTCGGGCCGCAACCAGTCCACGCCGGGCACGAGCTTGATGAGGCCGAGCTTGGCGATCTTGTGGTCGAGGCGGCCGATCTTGGTTTCTTCAAATTCAAGTTTGCCCCAGACTTCGGCGTTCTTTTCCGCCATCGCTTTGACGATGATCTCGATCTTGCGGCGGGCTTCGATGCCTTTTTCCTTCAACTGCAAATAGGCTTCCTGTGCGGCGGCGCAGGCTTCTTCCGCCGTGGCGAACACGCCGAACTTGCCGCGCAAACCGGGGCTGCTGGCGGATGTTTTCTTCGAGCCACAGCCGCAATCCGACTTCGGCGCGGGCGGCGGGGCGGAGGGCGTGGATTTGGTTGAAGTTGTCGGCGTGGCGCCGCCGATGCGGCCCAGCACTTCCGCGACGACGTCGCGGATCAAAGTTTCGTTCAAGGCGCTCATGTGAATAAATTAAAGGGCAGGGGAGGTTAAGTCTTGGCGCTGTAAATCTGTTTTCCCAGCACGTCCACGCAGTCCACGATGCCGATGATGACGGCGTCCACGGGGGTTTCCTTGAGGCCGGCGGCGAGGCGCGCGGAACTGCCCTGGCAGAACAGGACGAGCTCGTTGATGCCGGCGCCCACGGTGTCTACGGCGACGATGGTGTTCACGCCGTTGCGGAATTTGGTCGGGTCTTTTTCGTCCACCAGTTGCGGGCGCAACAGGAGCAGCTTGCGGCCGTTCATGCTGGCTTCTTTCTTGGTCGCGACGACCGAGCCTTCTACGCGTGCGAGGAACATAAACGCAAATGTTGAATGAAGAATGATGAATGAAGAAACAATCTGGCCGCCGCGCGGTCAGCAGAACAGGCGAACCCATTCTGCATTCTTCATTCAACCTTCTTACTTCTTTTTGGGCAGCACCGCGTCCACATCGGCGTGCGGGCGGGCGATGACGTGCACGCTGACGACTTCGCCTTTGATGGCCTTGATGGCCTGCGCGCCGGCGTCGGTGGCGGCCTTGACGGCGGCGACATCGCCGACGACGACCGCGGTGACGAGGGCGTTGCCGACCTGGGTCATGGGGCCGGCGAGCTCGACGTTCGCCGCTTTGAGCATCGCGTCTGTGCCCTCAACGAGAGCGACGAGGCCGCGGGTTTCGATCATACCGATTGCTTGGATTGCCATAATTTTATTTGTTTGATGGTTGTTGGTTGAAATTTATTTCGGGGAATTTTCCAAAAGTCGTTTGGTCTCGCGCGCCACAACGAGTTCTTCGTTCGTGGGGATGACCATGATTTTCACGCGGGAATTTTCGGCGCTGATGACCGCTTCGACGGCACGGGTGGCCTTGTTCTTTTCGGCATCGAGAATGATGCCGAGGTGGTCGAGGTTGGCGCAGATGGCCGCGCGGATGTCGGCGCGGTTCTCGCCGATGCCGGCGGTGAAGACCAGCGTATCAATGCCGTTCAGTTCGAGAAAATAGCTACCGATCCAATGCCGCGCGTTGGCGACGTAAACGTCAATGGCGAGCCGGGCCCGGGCGTTGCCGTTTTCGGCGGCGGTCAGGATTTCGCGGATGTCGTTGGAGAGGCCGCTCAAGCCTTTGAGGCCGGATTCTTTGGTGAGCTGGCGCTGGGCTTCTTCGATGGTGATGCCGAGAGCTTTGGTCGCGTAGGGCAGGGCTTCGGAATCGAGGTCGCCGACGCGGTTGTTGTGGGGCAGGCCGGATTGCGGGCTCATGCCGAGGCTGCAACCGATGGCCACGCCGCTCAAAATTCCCGTGATGCTGGAAGTGCCGCCGAGGTGACACGAGATCGTGCGGAGCGGCGCGCCTTTGACGGGCGATTTGCCGCCGTCGAGATAGAGTTGGCGCGCGCGGGCAGCAACGTCTTGGCGACCGAGCAACTCGGCGCTGCGTTCGGCGATGAATTTGTGGCTCGCACCGTGAAAGCCCCAGCGGCGGATGCCGGCGGCGAACCAGGAATCCGGCACGGCGTAGCGCATCATGGCTTCGGGCGCGAACTGGTAGAACGCGGTTTCAAACAACCCGATCAATGGCACGGAGGGCATCCGTTGAGCGAAGAGGCGGATGCCGGTGATGTAAGCCGGGTTGTGCGCGGGCGCGAGGCCTTTGTAGGCTTCCATTGCCGCCAGCACCTTGTCGTCCAGCCGCACGCAGCCGGTGACGTTTTTGGCGATGACGGTCTTGAAGCCGACGGCGGCAAGCTCGCTTTCGCTGGCGATGGCTTTGGCGTCGCGCAGTTGAGCGAGGCAATCCTCAATCGCCTTGGGATAATCGGTCACGCTCTCGAAGCCGCCTTTGTGCAGAAGGCGTTCGGCGTTGTTCGAGCAGTCGAACAACCGCCACTTGAGCGAGGTCGAGCCGATGTTGGCGACGAGAATCTTCATCGAATTAAAAATGCAAAATTAAAAATTAAAAATGCGGCGGCGCGTGAGCTTCGGGCATTTTGAATTTTTCATTTTTAATTTTGAATTACGCCAGACACTTGAGCAGACCGCTCAGGCTGTCGTGCGGGCGCGGGATGACTTGCACGCTGATGACCGAGCCGACCGTGGCGGCAGCGGCGGCACCGGCGTCGGTGGCGGCTTTCACGCTGGCGAC
>JAPLTZ010000463.1:0-891 GCA_026397895.1 Verrucomicrobiota bacterium
CAGGCCGTTGACGACCGGCACTCCTGAGGCATCCCGCATGTCAAGCAGGACCTGATGGTCAAACACGCGCGCCATGATGATATCGACCATGCGGCCGAGGTTGCCACCGACATCGGTGGCGGTCTCGCGCACTCCAACCTTGGCTTCGTCGGGCCCCAGGACGACCGTGATGCCGCCCATCTGCTTCATGCCGAGCTCGAAGGTTACTCGTGTGCGTAGGCTCGACTTTTGGAAGAGCATTGCCATGGACTTCGTACTACCGAAGTCGACCAGCCGCACGCCGGATCGCCGGGCCTGGCGGAACCTATCGGCGAGACCCACAAGTCCGGTAAGCTGTTCGGTGTTGAGGTCGGAGATGGAGACCATACTCGTGCCGGCAAGACCAAGGTGGCCGGTCAACGGGGAGTCCAAGGGTTGCCTCCTGACGCTGCGAACTACAATCGCTGCACCGTATATTATGAACTCCAGAGCCCCTTTGGCGTGCTGGATTCACACGAACGCCACAAAGAGGTCGTTGTGGGCGGGCCGGTAGTCGTTCTCCGTGGGCCGGCAGATGGCTTGGCCGGGGGGCACACAAGTGCCTGAGGCGAGCGAGTTGCCGACCACCGCGGCATGGAATGGGAAGAGCCCGTTGGTGCGATTGATCGCGGTAGACCTTGACGGCACGCTACTGCGGCCCGATGCAACGCTCTCCCAGCAGACTGCCGAGGCAATCGGTCTCGCAGACCGAGCCGGCCTGCACGTCGTGCTGGCTTCGGGACGCATGCATGAGTCCGTGGTTCCCTTCGCGCAGTCTCTTGGGCTTCGCTCCCCCATTATCTCCTACAACGGCGGCCTCGTGCGGTCCGGAGTTGCCGGTGATGCGTGGTTCCGGACCGAGATCCCGGCTGC
>JAPLTZ010000463.1:919-1535 GCA_026397895.1 Verrucomicrobiota bacterium
CCGGCTGCTGCCGCCATGGAGATCGTCGAGGTCTGTCGCCGGCGTGACTTGCACCTTAACTACTACGCCGACGATCGGCTGCTGATGAGCAAGGATGGGCCGTGGGCAGAGTTCTACCGGTCGCACACCGGCTCCCCCCTGGAGATCCGACCGGGGCTGCGAGGCGATATACCGCCTAGGCCCACGAAGCTCATCATCATCGACCGCGGGGAAGTCACCGTCCGGCTGGAGTCCGAACTGCGATCCCGGTTCGTAGGCATCCTCGAGATTACGCGGACCAACCCTGAGTACCTTGAGTTCATGGCGCGTGGCACGACGAAGGCTAGGGCACTAGCCGTTGTGGCCGACAAGCTGGGGATACCAAGGTGTGAGGTGGCCGCCCTCGGTGACGGTCGCAATGATGTGGAGATGCTCCGATGGGCGGGGATTGGGATCGCTATGTGCAACGGGCACCCCGCTGCCATCGCCTCTGCGGCGCACCACTGTGGCCCGAACTACCTGCACGGGGCCGCCGGTGTGATTCGAAGCTATGCCGAAGGTATGCTCTCGTCTGGTTCCAGGAGATCGATGACATGACCTCTTACTATCGCATCATTCGCCTACTCCGCACGCCGTC
>JAPLTZ010000281.1 GCA_026397895.1 Verrucomicrobiota bacterium
GCGCAGCGGCGTGGGTGAGGCCGGCGAGCGAAGCATCAATGGATTTGGTAGGGACGCGCTGCTGCGCGTCCTGGCCGACCGGCAGGTCGGCCCTACCAGATTCCGGCAACATGTGGTAGCCGCGCAGGCCATCGTAAGCGCCGAGCAACTTGCGCGCTTGCTCCGGCAGGTCGTGCAGCGCCGCAGTTTCGCGCTCCATCATGTGCTGATAAAAATCCGGCGGGCGGCGCACGGTCTGGCAGGCGTTGTTGATGATGAAGTCCAGCCGCGAATGCGTCTTCATCATGTGCTGGCAGAACGCCTCCACGCTCGGCGTGTGGCGCAAATCCAAGCCGAAGATTTCCAGCCGATGACCCCACTCCTTGAAATCCGGCTCGGCGGCGTAGCGCATCGCGGAGTCGCGCGGGAAACGCGTCGTCACGACGAGATGCGCGCCGGCGCGGAGCAGCTTGATGCCGGCCTGATAGCCGATCTTCACGCGCCCGCCCGTGAGCAACGCCACGCGCCCGCGCAGGTCGGCCAGCTCGGTGCGCTTGCGGAAATTCAGTTCCGCGCACGCCGGACAAAGCTGGTCGTAGAAATGGTGGATGGTTGAGTAATCCTTCTTGCAGATGTAGCAGTTCTGCGGCTCGACGACTTCGCGGAACTCGGGGTTGTCCGCCACTTCCTGCGGTTCAATCTCCGGCGGCGGCGGCAGGTTGGGCGTGATGAAGACGGGCTTGCGGCGCAACGTGCGGATGCCGGTCTCGTTGAGCACGCGCTGGTCGCGCTGGATTTTATCGGCTTTGTGCTGGCGTTGCTTGGCGCGCACGAGCTGGCGGCGCTTGCTGACATCGGGACAAAAAATCGCGCCCGCCGCCTGCGTGAGCCGTGAGCGTTCCTCCTCCGTCAACTGCGCGAGCAACGCGCGATCCGCGACGATCTGTTCCAGCATCGCGGCGGCGGCACGCAACTGCTCGACGCCTGGCGCGGCGGCAGGTTGGTCGGCGACGGATTTGTTTTTGCCCGTTGGCATGGCCGGAAAGGATAGCCCGGCGCGCAGCCGGGTCAAGGAATGCGCGGCGGGACGATAAATCTTTTGCGCTCACCGCGTCCGCAGCTACCATGCGGCAATGTCATCGGGCTACGACGAACTTCTCACCGCCACCATCCAGCACTTGGAAGGATTGAAGGAACACGGCGTCCGCCACGTCCACGTCGCGCCGGAAACCTTGGCCGCGCTCTCACAGCCTCCGCCCCGCCGCGTTGCGGTGCCTGCGCCCAGAAGTTTTCAGTCTTCAGTTTCAAGTGTTCAGTTGCCGGTTCAAACACCGGTTTCACCGCCGGTTCAAGCGCCGCAACTTGAAACTGAAAACTTAAAACTGAAAACTTTCACCGAATTGCACGCGCGCGCGCTGGCTTGCGTGAAATGTCCGCACCTCGCGTCGTCGCGCAAGAACGTGGTGCTCGGCGTGGGCAGCCTGGATGCGGAGCTGATGTTCGTCGGCGAAGCGCCGGGCGCGGACGAGGACGCGCAGGGCGAGCCGTTCGTCGGCGCGGCGGGGCAGAAGCTCACGCAAATTATCACCGCGATGAACCTGAGCCGCGAGCAAGTCTACATCGCGAACATCCTGAAGTGCCGCCCCGACACGCCCGGCCAGGCGAGCGGCAACCGCAAGCCCACGTCCGCCGAGATGGCGACGTGCATCCCGTATCTGCACGAGCAGATTGATCTGATCCGGCCCAAGGTCATCGTCGCCCTCGGCGCGACGGCGGTGGAGGGATTGCTCGGCAAGGGGGGCGGCATCATGAAGCTGCGCGGCCACTGGCAGACGTATCGCGGCACGCCGCTGATGCCGACGTTTCATCCGGCGTATCTGCTGCGCAACCAGGCGCTGGGCGAGAAGCGCAAAGTTTGGGAGGATATGCTGGCGACGATGGAAAGATTGGGCCTGCCCATCAGCGGGAAGCAGCGGAATTACTTCCTGAAAGGCTGATCCGCCCGCCGGATTTGGCCGCCGACAGGCAGAATTAACCATTGGCAAACCGCCGTGCGCCTGCTATACACTCCGCCCGCTTGAAACCGGGCGGTTGAACCAGAAAGAGAATTTGATTTATGTCACAGCATCGTAGCCTCCGCGCCGCGTCCACCTTGGGCGGCAAACGCAGCGTTCTCAAGCGCTTTGAGCGCGTCGAAATCCTCAAGAAACGCGGCCAATGGAAAGACGGCGACCGCATCACCGGCCTCCGCAAGACCAAGGCGGACGCGTAAAGAAATGCAGAAGGCAGAATGAAGAATGCAGATCGGGATCGTTCCGTTTCTTCATTCTTCATTCATAATTCTTCATTTCCGCCGTGGTTCGCCTTCAAAAATTCCTGGCCGAAGCCGGCGTGGCTTCCCGCCGCGCCGCCGAGCAGATCATCGTCGCCGGGCGCGTGGCCGTGAACGGCGAGACCGTCACCCAGCTCGGCAGCAAGGTTGACCCGCAGCACGACAAGGTGGAAGTGGACAGCCAGCGCGTCACCCTCAAGCGCAAACACTACATCGCCCTCCACAAACCCCGCGGTTACATCTGCTCCCGCAAAGACGAACAAAGCCGGGAAACCGTCCACGACCTGCTGCCCAAGGAATGGGCGAACCTTTACACCGTCGGGCGGCTGGACTGCGACAGCGACGGGTTGATTTTTCTCACGAACGACGGCGAGTTCAGCCTGCGCCTCACTCATCCGCGCTACGGCGTCCGCAAAAAATACTTCGCCCTCGTCGAAGGCCGCGTGGACGAGAAGATGCTCTCCGACTTCACCCACGGCGTCGTGTTCGGCGGCGAAAAGTTGAAGGCCGAGCGCGCCCGGCTGCTCTCCGCCAACAACTCCCACAGCGAAGTCGAACTCGAACTCGCCGAGGGCAAGAACCGCGAAGTGCGGCGGCTCTTCGAATCGCAGGGCCTGTTTGTCGAGCGCCTGACCCGCGTGCAGATCGGCAAAATCAAGCTCGGCGAACTGAAACCCGGCAAATGGCGGACATTGACAGAATCCGAGATTAAATCTCTAATATCCCCGATATGAAAACGAATCTTCGGTTGGTTTTGACAGTCACACTTTTCTCTGGCCTCCTCGCCCGCCCCGCCCTCGCCGACAAGCCGCCCGGCACCAACGCCCTCGGCGTGGTCGTCGCCGAAGCGCCCGCCGCCATCGCACCCGCGCCTGCGCCCGCCAAGACGACCAAGGCGACCAAAGCGAAAACATCCTCCCACAAGACCGCCGCCAAAAAAGCCGTCGTCAAGAAAGCGCCCGCCAACATCCCGAACATCAGCGTGCCGCTCAAGCCCGGCGCGGCCACCGTCAGCGCCAAGCGCGTCAACGTCCGCGGCCAGGCCACCACCCGCTGCGAAGTCATCGGCCGCCTCACCAACAGCCAGCCCGTGACCGTCATCGAAGAGATCGTCCGCAGCAACGCCAAAGAAGACGAGCCGTCCGTCTGGGCGAAAATTTCCCTGCCGGAAGGCATCCACCTCTGGGTCAGCAGCCAGTTCGTGGACGCCACCAACAAGACCGTCAAGGTCAAGAAACTCAACCTCCGCACCGGCCCCGGCGAAAACTACAGCGTCGCCGGCACGCTGCTCAAGGGCGACGCCGTGAAAGACATCAGCGCGACCAACGGCTGGCTTGAAGTCGAAGCCCCCGCCAACTCCTTCGCCTACATCGCCGCCGCCTATCTGAAACAGCAGGACGCCACTGCGCCCGAACAACCCGCCGTCGCCGCCGGCACCGTCATCCCGCCCTCGCCCGTCACGCCGGTCGAGCCCGCGCCCGTCGTGCCGACCTCCACCACCACCGTCGCCGATAATCCGATTGTCGCCGCACCGCCGACCGACACGCCGGTCACGCCCGTGCCGCCCGTCACCAACCCCGATGTCGGCGTGGTCAAGCCCGCGCCCGTCGCCAAGCCGGTCGTGAGCAAAGAACCGCCCGTGCCCCGCATTGTCGAGCGCGAGGGCGTCGTCCGCCGCACCTTCAGCATCCAGGCGCCGAGCACGTTCGCGCTCGTCAACTCCGACACCGGCAAGACCGTGAATTATCTCTACACCAACGCCAAGAACCTCGACCTCGCCCGTTACAAGGGCCTCCGCATCATCGTCACCGGCGAGGAAGGTTTGGACGAGCGCTGGAAGAACACGCCCATCATCACCATCCAAAAGATTCAAGTGGTGGAATGACCGCCGCCTGCGGGCGGAGCCGGGACGGGCGGGATTTTTGAAATCCCGCGCCGGTTCGATGGGCGAACCGGAATTATGAACAACCTCATTGACGGGCGCGCCATTGCCGCGCAACTGAAAGCCGAAACCACCGCGCGCGTCGCCGCGCTCAAAGCCCGTGGCGTGACGCCCGGCCTTGCCTTCGTCCGCGTCGGCGAAGACCCCGCCTCCAAAGTTTACGTCGGCCGCAAGGAACAGGCCTGCGCCGAGCTCGGCATCGTTTCCGAAACCCACATCCTGCCCGAAGCCACCAGCGAAAAGGATTTGCTCGCGCTGCTGGCGAAGCTGAATGCCGCCGCGCACATCCACGGCGTCCTCGTGCAGGCGCCGTTGCCCAAGCACATGCGGCAGGAGGTCGTCTACGCCACCGTCCTGCCGTCGAAGGACGTGGACGGCTTTCATCCCGTCAATGTCGGCAAGCTCATGCTCGGCGACACCTCCGGCTTCAAACCCTGCACGCCGGCGGGCGTCGTGGAATTGCTCGTGCGCTCCGGCGTGAAGACCGACGGCGCGGAAGTCGTCATCCTCGGCCGCGGCAACATCGTCGGCAAGCCGATGGCCGCGATGCTCTGCCAGAAGGCGCGCGGCGCGAACGCCACCGTCACCATCTGCCACTCGGCCACGCGTGACATCAAAGCGCATTGCCTGCGCGCCGACATCATCGTCGCCGCGATGGGCGTGGCGGAATTTCTGAAGGCGGACATGGTCCGGCCCGGCGTGGTCGTGATGGACGTGGGCGTGAACCGCGTTCCCTGCGCGACCGCCAAGACCGGCACGAGGCTCGTGGGCGACGTGGATTTCGCCGCCATCCAGCCGATTGCCGGCAGGATCACGCCCAACCCCGGCGGCGTCGGCCCGATGACGATTGCGATGCTCATGCAGAACACGGTGAAAGCGGCGGAAAACGCGTGTAGCGGCGGTCTGTGACCGCCGAGAAAATTACTGCGACGCTCACAGAGCGCCGCTACAATTGAAATAAATTTATGAACGCCACCCGAATCCTCCCCGATCTCCAATGCTCGCTGCTGTGCGAGGAAGTCCGCCAGGAAGCCAACGGCAACTTCTTCCTCGTCGGCGTCATCAACTACATCCGCGTGCCGCAACTGCCGGTCGTCGCGTTCAAGCTGAGCGTCTTCAACCGCTGGACCGCCGGCCTCGGCAACTTCACCGAAAGCGTGCGCCTCATCGCGCCCGACCAGACCACCGTGCTGCGCAAGAGCGAGGTCAAGTTCGGCCTGCAAGACCCCAACCTGCACGCGACCAACGTCAGCGTGTTCGGCCAGGTGGAATTCAAGGCCGCCGGCCACTACTTCGTCGAGGTGCTCGTGGACGACGTGATGAAACTCCGCTATCCCGTGACCGTCATCCACACCCCGCCGCCCGCGAAGGAAGGCCAGCCGCCCGCCGACGCGCCGGCGGAGTCGAAGTAGTTTGCGGCTCACCGCCTCGTAATCCTAATCTTAATCCTAATCGTAATCGCCCCGGGCGACGGATTAAGATTACGATGAAGATTACGATTAGGATTTTCGGATGACGCTGCTCGATAAACTGCTCCACTCCGCGTGGGAACCGCTGACGCCGCGCGGCGTCGCCGCGTTCACCCGCGCCTCGCTGGGGCGGCTGTGGCTCGCGCAACTCATCGCCGCCATCGCTGCCGCCGTCGCCGTGGTTTGGTTTCTGCAAATCGCCTGGTTTCCCGTCGTCGAGGAAGCCATCCAGCAATTGCCGCCCGAAGGCAAAATCTCCCGCAGCCAGCTCGTCTGGCGCGGCGACACGCCGGCGCGGCTGGCGGCGAACAAATTTCTGAGCCTCGCCGTTGACCTCTGGCACGAGGGCGATCTCGGCAACGAATCACATCTCTCCGTCGAGTTTGGCCGCACGAACCTGCGCCTGCGCTCCCTCCTCGGCTACACCGAGGTCGCGTATTCGCCGGACTGGGCGGTGGAATTCAACGAGCCGAAGCTCGAACCGTGGTGGGGCGCGTGGCGGCCCGGCCTCCTCGCCGGCGCGGCGCTGGCGACCATCGCGGGGCTGTTCGTCGTGTGGACGGTGCTGGCGACGATTTATTTCCTGCCGGTGTGGCTGCTCGCGTTCTTCGCCAACCGCGACCTGAACGGCCGCGGCAGTTGGCGACTGGCCTCGGCGGCGCTCATGCCCGGCGCGCTGTTCATGACGCTGACCATCGCCGCCTACGGCTTCGGGCTGCTGGATTTGGTGTATCTCGGCTGGTGTTTCAGCTTCCACCTCATCATCGGCTGGATTTATCTGCTCGTGTGCGTGCTGCTGCTGCCGCGCCATCCCGAAGCGGCGGCGCAGCGGAAAAACCCCTTCGCCCCGCCGGCGTGACGCAACTTCATTGCGCGGCGGCGGCGGTTTGATTAACTTCGCAGCGTGCGTTTTGTCCTGAAAAATTATCTTTCCATCTTCGCCGTATTGCTCGTCGCCAGCGGCTGCATGCCGTCCAGCTCCAACCCGCTGGACGAACAGCGCGAGCCGCATTTTCTCACCGGCAAGAGCCGCGTGAACAGCATGGATTACGCCGGCGCGGCGGAGGCGTTCGAGAAGGCGCTGGAAGTGAACCCGCGTTCCGCCTCGGCGCATTTCGAGCTGGGCCTGCTCTGCGAAAACAACCAGCAGGATTACGCCGCCGCCATCTACCACTTCGACCGCTACCTGAAACTGCGCCCAAATGCCGAATACGCCGAGGTCGTCCAGCAACGCATCGTCGCCTGCAAACAGGAGCTCGCCAAATCCGTCTCCCTCGCGCCGCTTTCGCAGAGCATGCAGCGCGAACTGGAACGCTACTCCGCCGAGAACCGCGACCTGAAGCAGAAGCTCGAAGCCTGGCAGGCCTTTTACACCGCCAACGGCGGCCAGGGCGCAACGCCCACCAACCCGCCCGTCGTCCGCGCCACGCAATCCACCTACGTTCCGCCCCCGAATCCCGAACCAACCGCCCGCACCGCGCCGCAGCCGACGCGCACCGCGACCGCCGCGCCGAAGCCCGCGAAGTTTTTGACGAAGTCCTACGCCATCAAATCCGGCGAGACGCCCGCGTCCATCGCCCGCAAATACGGGGTGAAGCTGGACGTGCTGCTGGCGGCCAATCCCGGCCTCAACCCCAGCCGCCTGCGCGTCGGCCAGACCATCGCCATCCCCGCGCCGTGATTGTGGCGAACTCTGGCCGGCGTGAATCTCGTTCCCCCTCACCCTGACCCTCTCCCTTGGGGAGAGGGGACAGGTTGCGGCGCTCACGGGTTGTTTCGCAGCACAGTTGGCAAATTCTGCAACAGCAGATTCACCGTCGGCAAATCCGGCGGCAACTTTTCACCCGCGATTGGATGCGCTTCTCCCTCTCCCTGAGGGAGAGGGCTGGGGTGAGGGGGAAAAAGTCGTGTCAAGCAACCGGCCCGCTCCCATTCTGAACAAGCTCAAAGTTTCGATTGGAAAACGTAGTTGCCGGATTCGATTTCAAAAACCGCCCGCCCGTTTTCGAACCGCAGGAATTTCACGCCGCGACTCTGCGCCGCCGGCTGACCGCCTTCCGTCACCGAGTCTGCCGCTTGCGCCGGGACGTGAACCGTCGCCGTCGTGTTCGCAGGAATTGAAATGTTCCACTCGAACTTGCCGTCGGCGTTGCGCCAGTCGCTTTTGATCGGGCCGTAAAGGGAATCATGCTCCGCCTTCGCCCACGCGATTTGCCGGTAGCCGTGCGGCTTGAGCTCGATGCGCTTGAAGCCCGGCGCGGCGGGCCGGATGCCGCCGACGCTCTCGTGGAACCACGCCGCGAAACCGCTCTGCATCGGATGATTCAACGAGCGGCTGCCGATGCGTTCGTCGGGCTTGAGTTCGTCCGACCGCTCCGGCCACGTCGTGAAATTCTGCGACAGCGTGTAGGCGTAGCTCGGCCAATTGGTTTTCGTCAGCGCGCCGAACGCCGCCGCGTCGTAGCCGTTTTCGGAGAGCTGCGTGTAGAGCGGACGGCCACCGTGAATGCCGACGAACGCGTGGCCGCCGTGCCGCTCCACGACTTCGCCGGCCAGCGACTTCGCCACGGCGGCGCGTTGGCCGGCGGGCGACATTTCAAACCGCAGCGCCACGGCGTCTGCCGTCTGCGAGCCGTAGCCGTGCGTTTTGTCGTCGAAGAATTTTTTGTTGAACGCGACTTCCGTCTCGTCCGCCAGCCGCGCGAAGCCCGCCGCGTCGTCGGCTTTGCCGAGTTGCCGGGCGAAGTTTTCCATGATGCGCAGCGTGCCGTAGAAGAACGCCGTGGAGGTCAGTTCCGGCGGACACTCCATCTTGGGGTTGCCGCCGGGCGGACACCAGTCGCCGTAGCCGCGCACGACGATGCCGTCCTCGCGCAGCGTGGCGGTGTGTTCGATAAGGCGCTTGAGGTGGTCGTAGTGGCGCGCGAAAACATCCGTGTCGCCGTAGTAGGTGTGGAGATACCACGGCAGCAGAATGTAGGCGGCGGCCCAATCCGGCCGCGCTTCCTGGCAGAGCCGGCGACCGACGGCGATGTTGCACGGGATGCCCGGCGCGGCCTTCGTTTTCCAATACGTCTCGCCGCCGCGGCCGAGTGTCGTCCCGATGTCGTCCACGAACTTCGTCCAGAACTGCGCCATGTCGAAGTTGAGAATCGCCGTCTCACCCACGGCGTGCGCGTCGCCGAGCCAGCCGCATTTCTCACGATGCGGACAATCTTCCGAGGTGCTGTGCAGGTTGTCCTCAATCGTCCAGAGCGACGTGCGATAGATGCGGTTCAGCGTTTCATCCGAACATTCAAACGAGCCGCGCACCGGCACGTCGCTGCGCACGAGCACGCCCTTGAGAAATTCCGCGTCCGGCTTGGCCGGCAGCCCCGCCACTTCGACGTAGCGGAAGCCGTGGTAGGTGAAGCGCGGCGACCACGTCTCCACGCCGCCGCCTTTGCAGACGTAGATTTCCGTCTGCTCGAAACCGGTGTGGATCACGCCGGTCGTCGCGTGGTCGAGCGCCGCGCCTTCGGGCATGAGGGCTTCGGCGAACTTGAGCGTGAGCTGCGTGCCGGCGGGCGCTTTCAGTCTGATGCGCGCCCAGCCGGCGATGTTCTGGCCGAGATCGAAAATCCATTTCCCGTTTTCGCCGGCGGAAATTTTCTGCGGCGGCAGCGTCCTGATGACGCGGATGGGCGGAATCATCTGCGCCTGCAAGTTCGTGGTGACAGGCGCGGCCTTCGCCGCCGGCTGCCAATCCGCGGCCGCGAAACCCGCCGCGCTCCAGCCCTTGCGCTCCAGCCGGGCGTCGTAGGTTTCGCCGGCATAGACGTTGTCGAACAGCACCGGGCCGGTCTCGACCTTCCACGATTCGTCGGTGGCGACGATCTGCGTCGTGCCGTCGGCGTAGTCCACGACGATTTTTGCAATCAGCGCGGGCTTGCCGTTCGCCAGCGAAACCATGCCGAAGGCAAGGCTCTGCCCCATGAAGCCGTTGCCGAGCATCACGCCGACGGCGTTCGTGCCGGGCGCGAGCGACTTGGTGAGGTCGTGCGTGACGTAGAGCGCGCGCACGTCGTAGGTCGTCTGGCCGGGGTCGAGCACGGCGTCGCCGGCGCGCTGGCCGTTGAGGTAACGCTCCGCGTAGCCGACGCCGCAGACGTAGGCGCGGGCGCGCACGACGCCGGGCTTGACGGTGAATTCGCGCCGGAACAGCGGCGAGGGATACGACCCGACCAGGCGCGGCTGTTTCATGTGTTCGGTCTGGAACGGGCGCTTGGCGAGCGACGATTGGCGCGGGTCTCGCGCAAGCCGAATCCAGTTCGCGTCCTGCCAGTCCGCCGCGTCGGGCAAACCGATTTCCCACATGGCGACCGGCGACCAGTCGCTTGCTTTGCCGTCCTTGTCCCACGTCTGCACTTTCCAGAAACATTGCTGGCGGGCGGCGAGCGGCTTGCCGGCGTAGCGGACGTGGAGACTTTGGTCGGAGACAATTTTGCCGGAATCCCACAGGTCGCCCTGCCCGCGCGCGAGCAAGTCGGCGGCGCTGGCAACGAGGATGCGGTAGGCGGTTTGCCGTTGGCCGCGTTCGCTTGAAACGAGCTGCCAGCTCAAGCGCGGCGCACGCACGTCAATGCCGAGCGGGTTCTCGCGGTATTCGCAGCGGAGTTGCTGGACGGTGACGGCGGCCGGGCAGGCGAGCGCGGCCAGCAGGAAGAGGAGCAGGAGAGTGGTTTTTTTCATGGGATGTTTTGGGAATGTGAGGTTGAAATTATTGGAGAGTCGCCGGGGCAAGCAAGCCCACAGGTGAGAATAATGTATCACGGATAGGCGGACTGTCGTCAAAACTGGGGACGTGACGGATTCCGGTTTCATGTTACCTTCTGACCTCCATGAAAACCCCGCTGGCCGGTGATAAAACCTAGATGATTTGCCGCCCGAAAATGAGGCCGGGGCTGCTGATCATCACCTTGGCGGTCTGCGTGGCGCTGCAAGGCGTGGCCGCCAGCCATTCCGTGGACGCGAAGGTGGACTTCGGCGCCGTCGGCGACGGCATGGCGGATGACACGGCGGCATTGCAACGCGCGCTCAATTATCTGTCCACGAATCTGGTCGCCGACGCCGGGGTCTGCCTGTATCTGCCGGCAGGGACTTACAAGATCACGAACCAGCTCGCCTTCGCTTCGACCAATCCGGTAAACTGGGACGGTCAGGGAATCACCATTCGCGGGAACGGGCGGGACGATCCCAACGCTTCCATCATCTACTCGACCGCCACCAACGGCGCGTTGCTCTTCAACATCAACGACAATGCCGGCCGGTATAACTTCAAGGTTCAGCTCCAAGACCTGCGGATCAAGGCGGGCGTGGCGAACGCCGGCGCCGCCATCGAGATTGCCAAGTTGACCGGCACAAATATTTTACTGCAAACTACTCCTTGGCTGCGGAATGTTGAAATCACCCGCGCCAACACCAACTGCTATTTCACCTACGGCTTCAAGGGGAACGGCATCGTGCGGCCAATCTTTGACCAGATGAAGATCACCGGAAATCTGCCGGGAATGGTGGCCGGCATCTATCTCGATTACCACTACGGCTATGATGTCAGCCGCTCGTTTTTCAGCGACGCGGACGTGGCCATTGATTCCCGGCTCGGCGGCGAGGGCAACTCCACAACGTGGACGACCATCACCAACGTCAACATCGGCGTGCGGATGAACGTGGAGGCCGCAGTGGTTTCCAGTTCCGGCGGCGGCGCGATCCACTGCAACATCAGCGCGCGGCAGATCGGGATAATCATCGATAAGAAAAGTTTTGCCGGCATCCACAACAACGTCTTTTCCGGCGGCCCCGGCCCTTGCACGAACATCTACGCGACCGAGCTCAGCCAGTCCACCATCTCGGACAACACCTTCATCGGCGGCACCAACCAGTATGGCGTCGTGCTGACGGAGGATCGGGTCGGCACCGACAACCGGGACACCATTGCCTACAACCAGTTTGGCCCGTTTGCGACCAGTGTCTTCGTGGACACCAATGTCTCTCTCACCAAAATCATTGATAACGCCCACATCCAGACGAACATCGTTGATCGGGGCATCAGCACCTACATCGTCCACGGCGCGATGCGACCGCCCTATGACAGCCCGGCCGCGCACGATACGGGTGAAGACCTCCGCTGGAGCACGACTGCGTTTGCCCCGATCCTCAACGTGACCAGCTACGGCGCCAAGGGCGACGGCGTCACCGACGACACGACGGCCATCACCAACGCGGCGGCGCAGTTCAAGGCCGCCCTGAACAGTTCGGGTCAGGGCACGCTCTATTTCCCGGCGGGCCGGTATAAACTTTCCAAGCAGATTGTAGTGTCCCAAAGCGGCTCCAACTGGCAGCGCATGACGATTTGCGGCGATGGCTCGCAGGTTTCCACCATCGAGGTGACCTCGACCAACGGGGTGTTCAAGATCACCTGCACCAACCAGGTGCCGACCCGGATTCACAATCTCGGACTGGATGCCACCCAAACCAACACCGCGACCGCGATTGAAGTGACGCAGCAGAACGGCACCAACAACGGTGCCCGCTCGCTCATCATGCACGACGTGGTGATCTCCGCCAACGGCAACGTCCCCTACTTCAAGACCGCGTTCGTCTGCCAGGGGCTGGTGCGCCCGCTGTTCCAAAACAACTGGACGGAGCTCCGAGATTTCGTGGGCGCGACCGGCATGACCGTGACCGGCGGTTACGGCTTTGACTGGCAGGGCGGCCGGTTCGGCCAGGTGGACACCGCCTGCACGATCAACAGCCTCGGCGGCGCGGTGAACATCCGCGGCCCCAACTTCTGTTCCGGCAACATCGAGACCGGCCTCGCGGTCAACGCGGGCGGCGGGACGTTCGCGCTGGAGCGGGCGCACATCAACGCGCGGAACAACCTGGTCGTCTCCAACGCCAGCGAGGCGTCGTTCATCGGCACGGAAACTTTGTGGTCGAGCTTCTACAGCAACACCGTCAGCAGCACCCTGCGTTTCGTCAACTGCACGAACATCTACGTTCGCGACAATTGCCTGTTCGCCGCTTCGGGGATGACCCGCCCGCTGAACAACTTCGTCACGCTGGACGGAAACAAAAATCGGAACGCAGACATTTCCGGCAACATGCTCCGCTTCGTGGACTACGAGGGAACGGGATTCAACATCGCCGCCAGCAGCTCGAACGTCGCGATCTACGACAACCGTTTCTTCACCTTCCCGGCGGTGGACATCACCAACGCCGAGCCCACGGCGGCGATTGCGCTGCTGCCGATGGAATATCGTCCCGAACTCGTCGGCTACTGGGACATGGAGGAAGGCAGCAACACGCTGGTCTTTGGCCGCAACTATCTCCAGCACGGAACAATTTCCGGCGCGACGTGGATCACCGGAAAATACGGCACCGGACTGGACTTCAACGGGACCAACAACACCGTCGCCACCCTCACGCCGCAATTCGCCGACCTCGCGACCAACTTCACGCTGATGTTCTGGGTGAAGCCCACCAAGGCCATCACCGGCGGCGCGCAAAGCGGCGGGCAGAGCTACGCGATTTCCGGCGGCAGTCCCGTCACCAACGCCAGCCACGTCGCCGTGATGCTCTCCGTCGGCACCAATGGCATCAAGGTCGTGGAATACGGCCCCACCAACGGCACGCCCGACATCGCGACGGTGATTGACTGGGCCGGAACAATTTCCCCGACCGCGTGGACGCACGTCGCGGTGACCTACAGCAACAGCGTTCCCCGGTTGTATGTGGGGGGTGTGTTGACGGCGACCGGGAGCGTCAGCGTGGGGAAAATTCCGCACCCCGGCGGCTCCGTCTGGGGCGGGAACGCGTGGGGCTGGTTCAAAGGCGCGCTGGACGAAATCCGCGTGCTGGATTTTCCGCTCAACGCCACGGAGATCGCCGTGGAGGCGAACGGCGCGATCTGCGACTTCAACGGTTCGCAAGTCACGGCTGGCGCTTTTTCCACCGTGGCCGACTGGGACGGCGGGGGTTTCCCGGTTGACAACCTGATTGCCAACCTCGCGCGGTTCAATAAGACGAGTTACGCGAATCAGCCCAACGATTTGAACTACGCGCTCAACTGCCTGATTTTCGGCGATGGCGTCACCGCCACTGCGGACACCACCATCACGATTTCCGGCGGGGGCGGCCAGCAATTGCAGCTCGGCGCAGGCGGCATCGCGATGAACGCCAACGCGGGGAACGCCACCATCAACCGAATCCAACTGGGCGCGGACCAATCTTGGATCAACCATTCCACCAGCATCCTTTCCGTCGGCACCTTGGGGAATTTTACCACCGACACGCCGTTCACGCTCACCCTCGCCGGGGCGGGACCGATCAACATTACCGGCGTGATCAGCGACAACCTCGGCGCGGGGACGACCGCCCTTGTCATCGCCGGCGCGACCGTCGCCTTGAACGGAAACAACACCCACACCGGCCCCACCGAAGTCCGCGCCGGCACGCTGCTGGTGAACGGCTCCCAATCCGCCAGCGCGATTCTGGCGACCAACACCGGCAGCATTCTCGGCGGCGATGGCAACATCGGCAGCCCCGTCACTGTCGCCGATGGCGCGATTCTCGCCCCCGGCAGCACCGGCGGCAGCTCCATCGCCACGCTCACCTTGAGCAACGCGCCGGCACTCCAAGGCACGCTGCTGCTGGAACTCAACCGGAGCAGCTCCCCCGCGAACAGCGACCGGCTGGTCATCATCGCCGAGCCGTTCACCTTCGGCGGCACGCTCACCGTGACCAACTCCGGCATCGCCTTGCAGCCGGGCGACACCTTCACCTTGTTCACGGCGACGAACTACACGGGCGCTTTCGCCGCGACGAATTTGCCGCCGCTGCCCGGCTGGATGTTCTGGGACACCTCCAAGTTGAACGTGGACGGCTTCATCACCGTGGGTCAGCCTTCGCCCTGCATCTGGCACGGCGACGGCGCGACGAACAATTGGGAACTCGGCGGCAACACCAACTGGCTGCTGAACTCCCAAGCCGTCGCCTTCTCCAACGGCGCGAACGTCGTCTTCGACGACACTTCCACCAATCTCACCGTGACCCTCACCGCCACCGTCGCGCCCACCAACGTCCTGTTCAGTTCGAGCAACAGCTACACCTTCGCCGGCGCGGGCGTCATCGCCGGCAGTTGCGGCCTGACCAAGTCCGGCGCCGGCCAGTTGACGCTCAACACCACGAACACCTTCACCGGCGGCGTCACCCTGAACGCCGGCACGGTCAAGTTGGGGAACGCCAACTGTCTCGGCACCGGCGCGCTGCTGGGCAACGGCGGCGGCTTCAGCTTCAGCGGCTCCAACCTCCGCGACGGCAACGGCGGCAAGGGCGTCACCAACGACATCGCGCTCCTGAAAAACACCTCGGGCAACACCCTGCAGTCCAAAATCCAGCTCTCCGGCCAGATCAGCGGCCCGGGCAACTTGAGCATGAACGGTTTTTCGTCCGGCGAATTGACGCTCTCCGGCAACAACTCCGCGTGGAGCGGGAACGCCGGCGCGGGGGTGACGAACAACTTCGTCATCGCCACCGCCGCCGACTCGCTGACCGTGCAACTCACCAGCAACCTCAAGCTCTCCGGCGTCATCAGCGGCGACGGTTCCGTGGTCAAGTCCGGCACGAACACGCTGACGCTCGCCGGCGCGAACACCTACACCAACACCACGACCGTCACCGCTGGCACGTTGCTGGTGAATGGCTCCCTCGCCAGCGGCGCGGTGAACATCAGCAGCAACGCCATCCTCGGCGGCAGCGGGGCCATCGCCGGCATCGTGACCGTGACGAACGGCGCGACCCTCGCGCCCGGCAATTCCCTCGGCACGCTCATCTTGAGCAACACTCCCGTGCTGCAAGGCACGGTGCTGATGCAACTCAACAAAACCAACGCGCCCGCCACCAACGACCAGATCATCGTCGTCGGCCAGCCGCTGAATTATGGCGGCACACTCACCGTGACCCTCACCGCCACCGTCGCGCCCACC
>JAPLTZ010000250.1 GCA_026397895.1 Verrucomicrobiota bacterium
CTTGCTCGACGCGAAACAGTTCGCGGAAAATCCCGCCAACAAATCCAAAATCGGCAACCTGCTGCTGGTCGAGGCGTGGAACGAATTCGGCGAAGGCTCCTACATCGAGCCACACGGCGAATCCGGTTTCGGCTATCTCGACGCCATCCGCGAGGTCTTCACCGCCGCGCCCGCAAAACACGCCGACGTGACGCCCGCCGACGCCGGGCGGGGGCCGTATGACGTGCCGCCCACCCCGCCGGTGCTCGCCGCGTGGGACTTCGCCGGCGGCGACGCAGGTTGGAAACGGACGATGGGCTTCACGAACGTCGCCGTCCGCGATGGCGCTCTGGCTGGCGACACGAGCAACAGCGACCCGGCGTTTTTCAGCCCGGCCTTCCAGGTTTTGGCGCGCGAGTTTGGCACGGTCGTCATCCGCATGAAACTTCAGCGCGCGGACGGCGCGGCGTTCGGCGAGCAGGGGCTTTTGTTCTGGCGCGCGAACCAGCGGCCGGAAACCGCCGACGCCAGCGAGCCGTTCGCCGTCAGCGGCGACGGCCAATGGCACGAATACGCCCGGCGTGCGCGTGGAGATTAGTTCCGTCCGGCTGCGCTGAACGGCGCGGAGCAGCAGGGAAAATCTCCGAATCTTTGAAACCATTCGGCTGGAAAAACTGTCTGGTTCTGCGACCGTTGCGTTCACACCGAACATCGCCGGAATATTTTATGAAACACACCCTCGCCCTCCTCGCCCTGACGCTCGGCTTGACGCTGCCGCTCGCCGCCGCCGAAGAAACTGCCGCGCCGCCGGCCAAAAAAGCCGTCCGCCCCCGCGACAAGCAGGCCGCCGCCGATTTCAAGCCGACGCGGGTGCTCACTTACAAGACCGTCGGCGAGCGCAAGCTCGCGCTGCACGTCTTCGAGCCGGACGGTTTCAAATCTACCGACAAACGTCCGTGCTTCGTGGCGATTCACGGCGGCGGCTGGGTGGGCGGCACGGTGGAATCGTTTTACCCGTTCGCCGCGCACTTCGCGAAGCTCGGCTACGTGGGCGTCAGCGTCGAGTATCGGTTGATCGCGAAGGGCCGGGGCGAATCCAACGGCAACACAGTCTTCGATTGCGTGAAGGACGGGCGCTCGGCCATCCGCTACCTGCGCCAGCACGCGGCGGAACTGGGCATTGACCCGCAACGCATCGCCGTGAGCGGCGGCTCGGCGGGCGGCCACGTGGCGGCGAGCACGGCGTTGTGCGAGGGCATTGACGAGGCGGGCGATGATTTGAAAACCTCGTCCGTGCCGAACGCGCTGGTGCTCTGTTTCCCGGTCATTGACACGTCCACCGAAGGCTACGGCAATGCCAAGTGCGGCGAGAAATGGCAGGAACTTTCCCCGTTGCACCGCGTGAAGCCCGGCCTGCCGCCCACGATTGTCTTCCACGGCACGGCGGACACCGTCTGCCCGTTCAAGGGCGCGCAGGCGTTTGACGAGGCCATGCACAAGGCGGGCAACCGCTGCGAGCTGGTCGTGCACGAGGGCGGCAAACACGGCTATCTGATGCCGACGCCCGGCCCGCAGTCGTTCGCCGACGCGATGCGCCGGACGGAGGAGTTTTTGAAATCGCTCGGCTGGACGGCGACGGCAACAAAATGAGCCTGCCGCCCGCAATATTGTTCTCCCGCGAGCCGATTGCTCGCGAAGCAAATCCCTGACAAGGCGAAGAAAGATTGTTGGAACGAGAGGAAGATCATGATTGAGATTCAAAGCAGACGGGCGGGATTCCCGCAGCATTTCAAACCCGCTGTGCTCCCGGTTTTTTTTGCGATGTTGGCGATGGCGGCGACGCTCGCCGCCGAACCGCGCGCCCGGCAGGTGGAGGCCGTGAAGGAAGATCACCCGAAGCAGTTCGTTCAATCCGGAGCTTGGAACTGGCCAGACAGCGCGGGAAATCACATCAACGCGCACGGCGCAGGGTTTCTGTATCACGAGGGGACGTATTACTGGTATGGCCAGTCTGCGCTCAAGGGGTTCGCCGAGGAGAACGGCTGGGAATACGGGCGGGATTTTCCACAGGACGGAAAATTGCCCCGCGGCCTCGCGCAGGAGGGATTCAGCTGTTACAGCTCAAAGGATTTGATGAGCTGGAAAAACGAGGGAGTCGTGCTGGCGGCCGTCCGGGACAACCCGGCACATGACTTGTCCTACGGCGGCATCCTGGAACGCCCGAAAGTGATCCATAACAAAAAGACGGGCAAATTCGTCATGCATTTCAAGTTGAAGCTGAAATCGGAAGGCGAGGCCTACGCCAAGCACGGTTCTCCGATGTATTACGGAGTTGCGGTGGCGGATAAACCGACCGGGCCTTTCGTCTATTCCCACAAATATCTCATGGGCGGCGAGGCCGGCGCCGGGGATTTGACCCTGTTCGTGGATGATGACGGCAAAGGATATCTGTTTGGTGCCAAAAAACCGAAGCACCTGATGGGATTCATCCGCTTGACCGACGATTACCTGAACGTGACCGGAGAATTCACGCCGTTGAGCGACCTGGCGACAGGTTTCGAAGCACCCGCTGTGTTCAAACATAAGGGCACGTATTTTGTCTGGGGATCGGGCACGCGCGGGTTTCACCCCACGGTTTCGAAAGCGGCAACCGCCCCGGCCATCACCGGGCCGTGGAAGTTGACCGATGGTTTTGCCCGGGCGGCAGAAACCAGCGGCGGGCCGGACAGGAAACCCGAACTGACCTTTGGCGGGCAGGTCACTTATGTGCTGCCGGTCGAGGGGAAAAAGGATGCCTTCATCGCCGTGCTGGATCAGTGGCGGCCGACGCATCAGTTTCTGGCATCCTACATGTGGCTGCCGGTCAAGTTTGATGGAGCCGGAACGGCTTATCTGGAATGGGCTGATACCTGGAACTTCAACCGATGGTAAACATACCTACCCTTCTGATTTCTGGCCGGCGGACAACCATGAAAGCATTCATCAAAACCCTCACGCTCGCGATAGCCGCGACCGCCGTCATCGCCAACGCTGCCCTGACAAAACCCAACATCCTTTTCATCCTCGCCGATGACATGGGCTGGACGGCGTTGAGCTGCTACGGCAACACGAACGTCGCCACGCCGAACCTCGACCGGCTCGCCGCGCAGGGGATGCGGTTCACTTCGGCGTATGCCGACTCGCAATGCTCGCCGACGCGCGCGGCGTTTCTCTCCGGGCAATACGGTGCGCGCACCGGCCTGTTCAAAGTCATCGCCGAGAAGGAGCCGCCCAAGGCCTTCATGCGCCCACCGGAAGCGAACCTCGCGCTATCGTCCGATGTGGCCACGCTCGCGACGACTTTGCGCCGCGCCGGTTATGCCACGGGATTGAGCGGCAAGTGGCACATCGCCGACAACAGTGGCGTCGCGGCATTGCGGAAGCGTGAAGGCGGCAAATACTTTGATCGTTACGGCTTTGATTTTGCCGGGCCGGCCAACCCGGCGGAGCATCGCGAAGACAAGTCGGTGACCGCCATCACGGACGACATCAT
>JAPLTZ010000297.1:0-1693 GCA_026397895.1 Verrucomicrobiota bacterium
AGGTGAAGAAGCCGCTGCTGGCCACGGAGACTTGCTGGGGCGCGATGGACGACGCCGAGCGCGTCGAAATCATCCGTTACACGCTCACGCAGCTCAAGCAGCGGAACATCGGCTGGCTTGTCTATCTCCTGCACCACAGCCTCATCGCCGACGCGCATCGCCCGGAATTTGGGCCGGTGGGCGGGCCGGGCAACCTCGCGTTTATCGAAGCCGACGGCTCGCTGCGGCCGGGGCACGATGTGTTCAACGAGTTTTGATTTCCAACGCCGGTAGTCCCATGAAAAAACACCGCGTTGCGACGCTTGCAATTTGCCTGCTCGGCAACCAGTTCCTTTTCGCGGTGGATTTCCGCGTGCAGGACTTCGGCGCGAAAGGCGACGGGGTCGCCGATGACGGCCCGGCGGTTCAAAGGGCGGTCGCCGCCGCCAGCGCGGTGGGTAAACCGGCGCGCATCGTTTTTGCGCCGGGGAAAACATTCCGGTTGCTCTCGCCGCAATCGCCCGATGCCGCCGGCGCGGCGCTGGTTGAACTTCATGGGGTGAACAACCTCGCGTCGAATTGCCGGAAACTGGTCGTCAAAAATCTGGAGGTGGATTTCGCGCCGCTGCCGTTCGTCCCCGGCGTGATCACGGCGGTGGACAAGCCGGCGCACGCGGTGAATGTCGCGATCCTGCCGGGGTTCGACCTGCCGGTGGCGGACGGGGCGCTGCTGCCGCGACATCCGCCGTTCTTTGGCTGGCTGTATCCGCCGGAAACGGGCGGGCCATCGGCGGCGGCCCACTATTTCGTGGAAAAAATCACCGAAACCGAAACCGGCAGCCGGCTCCGGCGGAAAGTCCGGCTGTTTGCCCAGGAAAACACGTTCGGGAAATTCGAGGGTGCGGGCATCGCCGTGGGCGCAAAGATTTCAGTGCCGATTCCCGGCGCGGCGCACCTTGACCGCCGTCTGGTGTGCATCAGTGATTGCACCGATGTCACCCTCGCCGATTGGTCGGTGTGGACGGCGCCATACTTCGCCTTCACGCTCGAGAGAAACGGCGGCACCATCCTCGTTACCAATGTGACGCTCGCGCCAAAGCCGGACAGCGGGCGGATGATGGCGGCGGGTCGCGACGGTTTTCACTGCAAGGGAAACCGCGGTCAGATGATTTTCGACCACTGCACGGTGTCCGGTCTGGGCGACGACTGTTTCAATATTTCATCCATGACTGCGGGACTGCACCGGCGGGAATCGGGAAATACGGTTGTCGCTAGGCGGTCGTGGTTTCCGGGGCTGGGATTTTCCGAGTTTGCGCCGGGCGATTTGATCTCGTTCTGCGATTTGGACGGGAAGGGAATAATTTTCTCTGCGCGGGCGACCGCCGTCGAACCGTTCGCGGAGAAGTCGCTCAAACTCGTGCGGCTGGCGTTCGCGAATCCGCTGCCGGCGCTGTCGGAAAACTGCCTCATCTACAATTTGGACATCCCGTCCCCCGGCGCGATCATCCGCAATTCGCACATCACGGGAAGCTGCCGGATGCGCGCCCCGCTGCTCATCGAGCGCTCGACGTTCACCGGCTTCAACTGGTTCTACGGGGATGACATCGAAGGGCCGTTTCCCCGGCGCGTGATGATCCGCGATTCGCATTTCGTGAACGGCGATCCGGCCAACAATCGCGGCGATGCGCTCGTTTTCGTCTCGCCCCGGTTTTCC
>JAPLTZ010000297.1:1764-3793 GCA_026397895.1 Verrucomicrobiota bacterium
GCGACGGAATACGAGGCCGACGACATCGTTCTGGAAAACAATGTTTTCGACGGCGCGGTGGTTTTCGACCATTGCCGGAATCTCGCCGTGATTGGAAACCGGTTCAATTACACCAACCGCTTCATCGCTGCCGGGATCGAGAACGCGCGGTTCCGCGACAATACTTTTGGCGGGCGCGACCTGACCGCGCTGCCGAATTCAAAGGCCCGCCCGGCGGCGCTGGCGGCGCAGCGTGTCACCGTGACCGGTTCGACGCGGGGCGCGGCGACGCTTTCCCTGATGAAGCCCTTCACGTTTTTCATGGGGCGAGCGAGCGGCCAAGAACCGAACCGCCACATTTCCGCCGTCGGCAACGGGGCTTCAGGAAAATACGCCGGCGCGGTTTCCAAGTTCGGGAAAACGGTCGAGTGCTATGAACTGATTCCGCCGAGCCATGCGTCTGCGGGCGCTGAAGTTGCGATTGAGGAGGACATTGACCGGCGTTTCGCCCGGCTCGATTTTCTTGCCGCATCGCAAGGCGACGGGGCGGGCTACATCGTTTACGCAGTGGATTCGATTAGCGGTGGTCGCCAGGAAATTGCATCCGGCCCGCTTCCCGCCGGCCGGTGGAGCAAGGTTGCCGTTGACCTTGCGGCCGGCACCTCCAGCCTCGCCGGCCATCGCCGGATCAACATTTCACTTCCCGGCGTGCGGGGGGCGGCCTTGCCTGTTTTCGTCGGCGGTATCACCGTCAGTGAAAAAAACAACCCATGAAAACACTTTTGATCTTCTTTGTTGCTGCACTCGGCCTTCTATCGGAGGCAGGCCGCACGGCGGGGGCAAGCGCTGGCAGCACGCCCTTTGATCTGACCACCGAGCTGCAGGCCACTCCCTTGGGAATTGACTTCGACCAGGTCCGGGTGTCTTGGAAGATGCCGGTCCGGCGGGATGCTTCAGGGAAAGTTGCCCGTGGCCAGCGGCAAACGGCATATCAAATCCGGGTCGCTGCTTCGGCGCGGGCATTGCAGGGAGTTCCGGCGGAACTGCTGTGGGATTCGGGCCGCATCGAGTCGAACGCCAGCCAACTGGTGACGCTGCCTGTGAAACTCGATTCTTTCCGCCGATATTTTTGGACTGTCCGTATTTGGGATGAGAACCAACGGGCCAGCGTTTATGCGCCCGCCACTTGGTTTGAAACCGGCGCGATCCGTCCCGCCGACTGGCAACTGGGCGCTCCCTGCAAATGGATCCAGTCACCGCTGATTCCGGTGGAGGATGAGAAGTTCCGCACCTGGGCGAAGTTCGCCACCTTTCCGCTCCCGCCGCAGCTTGGCAAATCCTGGACGGTCATGCCCGAAGACCTCGCCAAAGCGGATCAGGAATACTACAAGCTGTTCCGCGACACGGCTTGGTCGGCGTCTCTGTTTCGGCGCGAGTTTACGCTCAAAAATCCGCTGATTCGGGCCAGACTCTACATTTCGGGGCTGGGCTATTACCGCGCATTCTTGAACGGCCAAAAACTCGGCGCGCGGGATTTGGCTCCCAGCGATTCCCATTTTTCGGTCAAGGTGAACTACCAGGTTTTCGATCTCACGGCGCAATTGAAAAGCGGCACAAACTGTCTGGGCGTGACGGCGGTTACCGGGCGGCTGCGGGCATGGCTGGGACACACGCCGGAACAATATCACGACCGGCCGGTGTTGTTGGCGCGGCTGGCGCTGGAGTATGCCGACGGAACGCAGGAAATCGTTTCGACCGACGAGTCCTGGCAATGCGGCGGCGGTGGGATTGAGCGTCAGAAGTTCTGGTGCGGCGAACTCTTTGACGCCAACACCGACCCGGTGGGTTGGAAGCTACCCAGCTTTGACGCCCGTGGCTGGGTCGCGGCGACGGCGGCGAAGCCCAAGCATCCGCTGGGAGAATTGCGTTGGGATTTCATGCCGCCCGAAAAAATTGTCGAGCAAGGCCATCCGCTGAAACGGACGAATCCCATGCCGGGAGTTTGGGTTTACGATTTCGGCAAACAATTGGGCGGGCGCGTGCGACTCCA
>JAPLTZ010000297.1:3818-5786 GCA_026397895.1 Verrucomicrobiota bacterium
AAAAATCTGCAGAAAGGCCAGACGGTGATCGTGCGTTATTCCGAGGCGATTGCCGGCCAGGCCGAGGAAGTTCCGCACTATCTCGCCCACTACGACGGTTTTGAGAACACCGAACTCAAGCCGGGCATGCTGAAGTTCAAGCGTCGCGGGAGCACCGGTGCCGACCGGTGGGCGTATGTCACGTTACCCGGCGGCAATAAGAAAGCGCAGGGCAATCTCGGAGGACTGGCTTACACGGACATGTTTGTCTCCGCCGGCAAGGCCGGGGAAGTCTGGGAGCCGTCGTTCACCTACACCGGCTTTCGTTATATCGAAGTGCTGGGGCTTCAAACTCCGCTGGAACTCGAAGCCGTGGATGGGTTCGATCTGCATACGGTCCCGCCCCGCGTCGGTAGCCTGACCACGGATAACGCCAAGCTGAACCGGGTGCTTCAGGCGGTGCAAGACACGTTGGAGCTTTGTCATAGCACGTTGCCGGCGATGAACAACCTCAACACCGCCTATTGGCTGGGCAATCACGACCTCTTAAGCAAGCTGCTGGATGACAATATCAGGATGAACAACTTTCTCCGCTGGCCGGCGACCAAAGTCTGCGGCGCGCGGGCAACCTACGCCAATTCCAAAAACCGAGCGATTGAGATTTGCGGCTGTTATAATTACAGTCAGACGCCACGGGATTTGGCGGCGTTTTATGGCGACCAGCGTCTGCTCGAACCGTTCATCCCCTGGATGATCCAGGTCATCCGTGAGATGGCCGAATACTCCGTCTGGAATCAGGTCTCCCCTTACGGCGACCACATCGCCGACAGCGCGCTGGCGGATTTGCCGGAACTTCGCGGAGAAAACCAAACGCTGTCGCGAATGTTCGCCCAGTGCGAAATGGTGCTGCAGATCGGCCACGAGATGGCGGAATTGCTGCTGGCGCTGGACCGGAAACCTCAAGCGCAGGAAATCCAGGAGATTCTGAACCGTTTCCAGCAAGAGTGCCGCGAACGCTTTTTCGACGCCAAGTCCGGCGTCTGGCTGCCGACGCTCTACACTCGCCAGCAGTTGAACGTTGCCTTGGATGCGGGGGGGTTCGAGCCTCGTCCCGCGCGTGAGGCGATGGCGAAGGAAATCGTCGAGGAATTCCAGACCAAGACCAAGGGGCACTCCCTTGCTGCACCTGCTCAGTCAGGGAGGGCAGGCCGACACGGCCTGTGATATCCTGCTTCGGGAAGAATATCCCAGCATATTAAACATGGTCAGCCAGACAGGGAATTCGATCCGTGAGAGCTGGGGGGAAAGCGACTCCTTCGCCCAGATCGAAGGGATTGCCGCCATGGGCAACTGGTTCTATCGCGACCTCGTCGGGATTGCCCCCGATATTCGCCAGCCGGCGTTTGGCCATTTTGTGCTGCAACCCACCCTGCCGCGCCAGGTGAACTCGGTGGAGTTCATCTACGAGAGCCCGCGCGGTTTGATCCAAAGCCGGATGCTCCGCCAGAAAAACCGGTTGCAGTGGGATGTGACCGTTCCGCCCAACGCGACCGCCACGGTTTCTTTTCCTTTCGGGGCGATCTATGCGATTACGGAGTCGGGCCAGCCGGCGTTGAATGCCAAAGGAGTCACCGCCGCCGGGCCGGTGGAGCAGCGGTCTTCGTTGCAACTCGGTTCGGGAACCTACCACTTTGAAGTGCCGCTATGAACAACCCTTGAGGCGGCAAGAAACCTTCATGAAAAAAATCATCTTCAGTCTGGCCGTCGCGGGAATCTGCGCAACCGCTGTGCGTGGTGGCGAAACGAACGCCTTGAGCCGCGCGCGTGCCGTTACTGCCGGGTATCCGAAGCTGCTCTTCTTCCGCAACTGCGAGGCGTTCATGGAGTCGAACACCGTGGCGGCGTTCGAGCGTTGCGTGGGCAACCGCACCGTCGGCCTCATCGGCAAGCCGTTCACCGAGGAGCTCGAGCGCCGCACGCCGGCGGTGC
>JAPLTZ010000430.1 GCA_026397895.1 Verrucomicrobiota bacterium
GCCCGCGCTGTTCGTTTTTGCCGCCGGCAACAACGGCGGCGGCGACGACGACGGCACCGGCGGGACGCCTGATTCCGTGCTCGCGCCCGCCACGGCGAAGAACGTCATCTCCGTCGGCGCGCTGGAACAGCCGCGCAACATCACCAACCTGGTGCAGCCGTCGTATGCGACGACCAACCAGTCGGCGATTTTTTACGCCGGGTCGGACAGCAGCAATCAGGTGGCCGGTTATTCCGCGCGCGGTAACGTGGGCATCGGGACGGAAGGTGATTTTGGCCGGTTCAAGCCCGATGTCGTCGCCCCTGGCTCGTGGGTGGTTTCCACGCGGTCAGCCGACTGGGATCAGATCGCCTATTACAATCCCACCAATTACCACTCCACTTACTACCTGAACCAGACGGTGGGAACCAACGGCATTCTGGTCAACTACTCCGTGTTCGTGCCCAACAACGCGGTGCAGTTGCAGATCCAGATTGTGTCCACGTCGGGCGTGCCGATTTACGTCAGCCAGTCCGGGCCGCCGACCGGCGGCACGCCCGACGGCTACGATACGTATGTGACGGGTTTCCCGCCCGCCACGGCGGACACGGTCTTTTATTACAGCGTGGGCAACACCAATTCCCAACCCGTCAACTACAGCATCTTCCTGACAATCCTCACCACGAACGACAACGGGAACACCTTCCAGGTCGTCAGCAACCTGTTGAACGGGCCGCTCGCGCCCTACTACCGCTACGAATCTGGCAGCAGCATGGCGGCGGCGGCGGTGTCCGGCACGCTGGCGTTGATGCAGGAATTTTTCGAGCAGCGGACGACCTTTGGCCGGCCCAGCCCCGCGTTGATGAAGGCGCTGCTCGTCAACGGCGCCCGTTCGGCGGCGGGCATCTACGATTTACAGGTGCAGACACCCATCAACTATCAGGGCTGGGGACTGGTCAACCTGCCCACCAGCCTGCCGGGCGCGCTCACCAACAGCGGCAGCAGCAGCTCGCCGATCCAGTTCTTCGACCAGAATCCCACGAACGCCCTCGCCACCGGCCAGAGCCAGACCCGTTACGTCAGCCTCTCGGCCGCCGCCCGCAACCAGCCGCTGCGCGTCTCGCTCGTCTGGACCGATCCGCCCGGCGATCCCAGCGCCAGCATCAAGCTCGTCAACGACCTCGACCTCGTGGTCACCAACCTCGACAACGGCTACGTCTATTTCGGCAACGACATCTCGGTGAACAACAATTTCACCCTGCCGTGGGACCCGGACGGCCCGACGAATGTGGATTTCGTCAACAACGTGGAAAATGTTTTCATCGCGCCGCTCTCCCGGCCCTTGGGCGCGAGTTACTCCGTCACCGTCACCGGCCACCGCGTCAATGTGAATGCCGTCACCGCCCATCCCGACGACACCGTGCAGGATTACGCCCTCGTCATCTCCAGCGGCGACGGCACGATTGCCGACGCCCTCACCCTGTCCAACACCGCCAGCGGCCCCAGCCCCGTCCTCACTGTCCCGCTCGTCACCACCGTCACCAACACGTTCGGCACCAACAGCGGGGCGCGCACCGTGGGCGGCGTCCTGTTGCGCCAGCACGTCGGCGCGAACACGCCGTTGCTCGGCACCAACACCGTCGCGCGCACCGGTTATGCGAACCAGCTCATCACCGCCGGCATGACCAACCAGTGGCATTTCTACGTCTACGAAAACACCAGTTCCTTCACCAACGTCGCCTTCGCCACCTTCCTGCCGCCCACGCTGTCCGTGCCGCGCATGGGCGTCCGCGCCGACAGCGCGGACTACGCCACGCGCGTCGAGGCCGACATTGACCTCTACGTTTCCACCGATCCCAACCTGACCAACCTGGCCCCGTCCGTCCTGTTGGCGGCGGACAAATCCCTCGGGCGGCGCGGCACGGAAGTCGTCACCTTCACCAACGGCGGCAGCCAGACCTACTACATCGGCGTCAAAGCGGAGGATCAGATGGCCGCCGAATACGGCTTCCTCGGCGTGGCCAGCCTGCTGCCGTTCAGCGAAAACAACAACGGCGTCATCACCGTCAACGGCTTCCCGGAAAACGAGCTGATTCCCGACGGCACGCCCGCCGCGCCCGGCGGCGTCATGATCTTCGGCATCGCCACCGACTCGGTGAACATCCGCCGCGCCGTCGTCACCAACGGCATCACGCACGAACTCATGGGCGACCTGCTCGGCAATTTGAGCCACGGCGACAAGTTCGCCGTCCTCAACAACCACACCGGCGACAACACCCCCAGCAGCCAGACCTTCGTCTACGAGGACAACGGCGAAGGCCTCACCAACATCCCCGCCGCCTACCACGTCAAACACACCGACGGCCCCGGCAGCCTCGTGGACTTCATCGGCGAGGACGGCAGCGGCCTGTGGCTCCTCACCATGGTGGACAACGCCTACGGCCACACCGGGCAGGTGGACAACCTGACCATCCGGTTGGAGCCGCAGACGGACACCAACGGCGTCGTCTTCACCATCCGCCCCGGCGGGACGGCGTATGATTACATTGACGTGCCGGCGGCGGCGACGAACCTCACCATCTGCGTGGGCAATGAATCCGCCACGCCGCTGCCGGTGGAACTTTTCGTCCGTTACGGTTCGCTCCCCACGCAGACCGCCTACGATTACAAAAAGACCATCAACCCGCCCGGCGACTGCCTTTCCATCAGCTACGCCGACCTGCCGCCGCTCCGGCCCGGCCGGTATTTTGTCGGCATCTATAATCCGAACGCCATCGATCAGACGGTGCGCCTGACGTGGACGCTGGATCTGAACGCCGAGGGCGCGGCCACCAGCGACTTTGGCGCCGCCGGCCAGACCAATCTGCTGGACGACGCCGTGAACAATTCCACCATCGCCATCACCAACACCGACACCATCGCCTCCGTCGAGGTCGGCGTGGTGCTGGAGCATCCGCGGGTTTCGGATTTGTCGCTCACGCTGCTCAGTCCGTGGGGCGAACGCTTCCTACTGTTCGAGGAACGCGGCGGCCCGAACGCCACCAACCTCGGCCACCTGAACATCACCACGAACTTTTTCGGCAACACCGCCTCCGGCACGTTCGCCGCCAACACGAACGTCATCGGGCCGGTGCCGACCTCCGGGATTCTGCTCATTGATTACAATTTCCATCAGGTGCCCGACACGCTGGATGTCTGGTATGACGGCGTGAATATTTTCAGCTCCGGCCTCATCAGCAATCCCGGCCCGTATCCGGGGCTGGGCACGCGGCAGACGTTCACCATCCCGTATGGTCCCGGCACTGCGACCAACATCACCATCATCATGAACCAGGGCAACAACCCCAATCCCATCACCGTGTGGGACTACACGCCCGCCGTGGTGGACGAGGATCTGGGGTATGTGACCTTCACCGAGGACGCGAGCCGGAATCCCGTGCCCATCAAGTTCGCCGTGCCGCCCTTCGACGGGGTGAAATACACCACGAACTTCACCTTGAGCGATTTCGAGTCCGCGCCGGCCGGCAATTATCACCCGCTCACCAACGTGCCCGATGCCTTCGGTGGCTGGGACGTGCAGACCAACCAGATCGGCACGCTCACCAACGTGCCGGCCGCCACCAACATCATGGTCAGCGTCGTCACCGATGCCACCAACGCGTGGGACGGCAGCAACTTCCTCGCGCTGGCCGACGGCGTCATCACGCGACAGTTGCCCACCATTCCCGGAGTGAAGTATTCCCTGACCTACCGCTATCGCGGCCCCGGCATCGCCGGCTGGTGGCGCGGCGAAGGCAACCCTGACGACAGCGCCGCCATCGAAGATCGCGGCAACGCCGGCGCGGAAGTGGGCAATGTGACCGTTCCCTATCCGGCGGGCGAAGTCGGCCAGGCGTTTGAATTCAACGGCACCAACGCCTACGTGCAGGTGCCGCAGTCCGTCTCGCTCGATGTGGGCATCGGCGGCGGGCTCTCGGTCGAATGTTGGATCAGCCCCACCGAC
>JAPLTZ010000447.1 GCA_026397895.1 Verrucomicrobiota bacterium
ATGGCACGCTCAACCCCACCGTCACCGAGGCGCCAATCGTCGGCTCGCCGGAGCAGGGCGTCGTCGTCCTGCCCAAGATCAAGGACATGAACTACACCATGCTCGTCCGCGCCAATCCCAACACCGGCACGGCCACCTTCGATCCGCTCGGCGACTTCGTCAACCTCCCCGGCGGCGACAAGAAATTCGGCGCGGCCTACGACGCCGTGTCCGGAAAATTTTTCATTTTGAGCAACCCTGTGTTGCCGGCGCACGCGAACGATTCGACGTGGGGCAGCACGCCCAACATGATCCGCAACACCGCCGCCGTTCTCACCTCCCGCGACCTCTACAACTGGCAGGTCGAAAAAATATTCCTCTACACGCCCAACATTGATTACGAGGCCTTCCAATATTTCAACTTCGACTTCGACGATACCAATATGGTCATCGCCTCCCGCACTGCCTTCGATGTCAAGGATTCCAACAAACCGCCGCGCGGCCACGATTCCAACCTCGTCACCTTCCATCGCCTCCCCGATTTCCGCCACCTCGGCCCCACCCACGTCCTCCAGCTCGACGCCGCCAACAACCGCGTCCTCCGCTTCGAGACCACGCAACATTCCAACGCCCCGCTCGGCAACTTCACCCTCGGCAGCGCCTTTGCCGGCACGAACCTGACCGCGCCCAACGGCTTCGCGCAGGACACCAACACCGGCACCGTTTACATCCGCGAAACTGGCGGGCGCATCCTCACCTTCGACCCCGCCGGAAACTTCCTCGACGTCGTTGCGTCCTCGCCTGTCGCTTGGAAAACCAGCGGCCTGCTCGCCGTCACGCAACCGCCCGAAGGCGAATGCACCTGGTCGCGCTCCGGCTCCGGCGATTGGACCGAGCACACCAACTGGTTCTACTGGGGCCGCGCCGACACCGCCACCGAGACCGCCGTCTTCGGCAGCGCCGCCACCGCCGCCGCCACTGTCACCATCGAAAATTCCGCCCGCGAATGGCTTTTCCCCACCAACGGCAATCTCTCCGGCTGGAACACCAACGCCGGCCTCACCAACCCGGTCGTCAGCGGCGGCGTTTTCAGCGCCGCCGTCGCCAGCAACGACCCGCAGCTCTACCGCAACGACCAAGTCTTCTGGGGCAGCCGCCATCCCGAAGTCCGCATCCGCTTCCGCGCCGCGAATTTCAGGAACTCGTCTTCCGCCCCGCCGGCCATCCCCAGTGGGAGAACAACGTCATCACCCGGCTGCGCTTCGACCCGCTCACCGGCGCGACCTTCGTCGGCAAAACCGTCGAGATTGATTCCATCAAAGTCGTCCCCCAAGGCTTCACCGTCGCCGGCCTCCGCTTCGACCACAACAAAACCTACACCCTCACCAACGCCGCCGCCGGCCGCCTCCGCCTCGCCCCCGAAACCGGTGCCGCCCTCATTGACGTGCGGCAAGGCACCCACAAAATCGCCGCGCCCGTCGTCCTCGAAACCAACGCCGTCGTGCAACTGACCAACGCCACCGTCCTGCAACTGCTCGCCCCGGTGCAGATGAACGCCCACCAACTCGCCCTCACCGGCCTCGGCACCGTTTATTTCAATTCCGCCGCCGTCGCCGACCTCGCCGCCGTCGTCGTCACCAACTCCGCCACGCTCGGCGGCAACGGCGTCATCGGCGGCGCGGTGACGGTTTGTTCCGGCGCCACGCTCAAGCCCGGCCTCGGCGGGACGGACACCTCGCCGCTGACCGTCGGCGGCAACCTCACGCTCGCCGCCGGCGGCACGACGAGCATTCCCATCCACCGCGCCAACACTTCCCGCGCCGCCACGCTCGCCGGCATCGGCACGCTCGCGCGCGGCGGCACGCCCACCGTGGTCAACCGCGGCGCGGCGCTGGTCGCGGGCGACACGTTCAATCTGTTCGGCGCGACGAACGTCACCGGCAGTTTCACCGCCGGCCTGCGCTGGTGGTGGCTCGACCGCGGCAACACGCTGGCGGTCGGCAGCGCCAGCCAGAACCGGTGGGCGACGGCGAACGTGGTTTCCAACGGCGTGGTCGTGCTGGTGCATCAGGGTTTTGCCGGTTTTGCCTGCGCGCTGGAGCGGGCGACAAATCTGAATGCGCCGGTCAACTGGCTGCCGGTGGTCACGAACGTGGTGGCACCCGACGGACTGCTGAATTTCACGAACGCCTCGCCCGCGCCGTTGAATTTTTTCCGCACGCGGTATGTGCCGTAGCCGGATTGTCCCCCGAACATGGGATGGCAATGCCGCCGGGTTGAAGTTACAATTTCCAGCAATGCGCTCCCCCGTCTGCAATCTCATCCTGGCCTGCGCCGTCGCGCTGGCGGCGGCGGTGAATGCCGCGCCGGGCGCGCGGCCCAACATTCTGGTGATTGTTTCCGACGACCACGGCTATGCCGACACCGGATTTCAAGGCAGCAAGGACATCCCCACGCCCAACCTTGACCGGCTGGCGCGCGAAGGCTTGCGCTGCACGAGCGGCTATGTTTCGCATCCGTTTTGCAGTCCGACGCGCGCGGGGCTGATGACGGGGCGCTACCAGCAGCGCTTCGGCCACGAGATGAATCCGTTCTTCGACCCGGCGGATCATCGCGAGGGATTGCCGCTGACGGAGAAATTGTTGCCGGCGTTTCTGAAGGAGGCGGGTTACGTCACGGGCTGGATCGGCAAATGGCATCTGGGTGCCGCGCCGGAGTTCAGTCCGCTGAAACGCGGGTTCATGGAGACGTTCGGGTTCATCGGCGGCGGGCATCGCTACCAGAACTGGGAAGTTGACCCGACGGTGGAATACCAGGTGCCCATCGAGCGCAACGGCCAGCCCGTGCCGGTGACGAATCATCTGACTGTCGCGTTCGGGCAGGAAGCCGCCGCGTTTGTGCAGCGGCATAAAACCGAGCCGTGGTTTCTCTACCTCGCCTTCAATGCGCCGCACACGCCGCTGGAGCCCACGCCGGAACGCTTGGCGCGGTTCGCCGCCATCGCCCGTCCCAAGCTCCGCGCCTACGCGGCGCAGGTGAGCTTGCTGGATGACGCCATCGGCGCGGCGCTCGCGGCGGTGCGGGACAGCGGGCAGGAGCGGCGCACGCTGGTGTTCTTCTTCAGCGACAACGGCGGCCGGCCGGGAAAGATTACGGCTGGCCGGTGATTTCGCTGGATGTGTTCGCCACGGCGTTGTCGTGTGCAGGCGTGCCGATGCCGACCGACCGCAAATACGACGGCGTGAATCTGATTCCGTTCCTGACGGGCGAGCAGGCGGGCGCGCCGCATGAGCGGCTGTTCTGGCGCTCGGCGAAAGTCACCGGGATGCGCGAGGGCGAGGCGAAATTGGCGCGGCCGGCGGAGTCGCAGGATGAATTGTGCGACCTCAAGTCCGACGTGGGCGAGAGCCGGAATCTCGCCGCCGCACAACCGGAAAAGGCGCAGGTGCTCGCCGCCACGCTGGCGGCTTGGGACAAGGAACTGGTCGCGCCGGCGTTTCCCGGCGCGGGCACGCACAAAAAATCGAACGCCAAGCCGGGCAAAAAGAAGCCGGCGGCGGCGCATGAGCCCGGCCAGCCGGATTGATGTTTTGCTGTTTTGAATCTGAAAAAGTGTTACCGTAAAAA
>JAPLTZ010000087.1 GCA_026397895.1 Verrucomicrobiota bacterium
TTAGTGCGCCGCAGGAATCGCGGGCGCTTCCTTGCCGCCTTCAGTGCCGCCCATTTCCTTGTCGCGATCTTCCATCGCGGCGCGGCGGGAGAGTTTCACGCGGCCTTTTTCGTCCACGCCCAGGCACTTGACCCAGATTTCATCGCCCATCTTCACGATGTCCTCGGTCTTCTTCACGCGGAAGTTGGCAAGCTCACTGATGTGGCAGAGGCCGTCCTTGCCCGGCAGGAATTCCACGAACGCGCCGAATTCCTTGATGGTGACGACCGTGCCGCGGTAGATCTTGTTGATCTCGGCTTCGGCGGTCATGCCTTCGATGGCGTCGGTGGCAATCTTCATGCCTTCGGGCGAGACGGAGTAGATGTTCACCGTGCCATCGTCTTCGATGTTGATCTCGCAGCCGGATTCCTCGACCAGGCGCTTGATGTTCTTGCCGCCCGGTCCGATGAGCGCGCCGATCTTCTCGGGGTTGATCTTCAGGGTGACGATGCGCGGGGCATATTTGCTGATTTCAGCGCGCGGGCCGGAAATGGTCTTCGCCATTTCGCCAAGAATGAACAGGCGCGCAACGCGGGCTTTTTCCACGGCGATGTCCATGATGGCGTGGGGGAGACCCTTCAACTTCAAGTCGAGTTGGAAGCCGGTGATGCCCTTTTCCGTGCCGGCGATCTTGCAGTCCATATCGCAATACGCGTCTTCCCAGCCGATGATGTCGGTGAGCAGTTCGTATTTGGAGATTTTCTCGCCGCTGTATTCGGTGCAGATGCCGACGCTGATGCCGGCCACGGGGCGGATCATCGGGACACCGGCGTCGAGCAACGCGAGCGTGCCGCCGCAGACGGAAGCCATCGAGGTGGAGCCGTTGGACTCCATGATTTCGCTGGTGACGCGCACGGCGTAAGGATACGTCTCAAGCGGAATCATCGAGGCGATGCTGCGTTCGGCGAGCGCGCCGTGGCCAATTTCGCGACGGCCGGGGCCGCTGATGCGGCCGGTTTCGCCGACGGAGAAGTTCGGGAAGTTATAGTGCAGGATGAATTTCTTTTCGGTTGAGCCGCCGGTGTAGGAATCGAATTCCTGGGCGTCATCGCTCGTGCCGAGCGTGACCAAGGTGACGGCCTGCGTTTCGCCGCGGGTGAAGATCGCCGAGCCGTGCGCGCGCGGCAGGATGCTGACTTCGCCGCTGATGGGGCGGACGGTTTCAAAGCCGCGCCCGTCGAGGCGCTTGCCGCTTTCGAGGATCAGTTTGCGGACGGCTTCCTTCTGGATGTAGTAGAACGCGTCGTTGATGACGAACTGCGTGACCTTTTCCGCGCCGAACTGGGCGACGAGCTTTTCGCCGACTTCGTTCTTGATGGCGTTGCACGCGGCTTCGCGGTTGAGCTTGCCGGGCATGAGCAGCGCGGGCACGAACCGGTCGCCGGCGAGCTTCTTGGCTTCGGCGAGGATGTCGTCGGGGACGATCTTGAGGGTGATCTCGCGCTTCTTCTTGCCGATCTTGGCGGCGAGTTCCTTCTGCGCGACAATCATCGGCTGGCAGCATTCCTGCGCGAACTTCAGCGCGGCGCTAAAATCGGCTTCGGTGATTTCCTTGGCCGAGCCTTCATACATGACAATGTCTTTTTCGTTGCCGACATAGACGAGGTCGAGGTCGCTGTCCGCCTGTTCGGCGTGCGTGGGGTTCGCCACGAACTTGCCGCCGATGCGTCCGACGCGCACCGCGCCGAGCGGCCCGGCCCACGGAATGTCGCTGACCATCAGCGCGGCGCTCGCGCCGACGATGCTCAAAATATCGGGGTCGTTCTCGCCGTCCGCGCTGAGGAGGACGGTCTGGACCTGCACTTCATTATACCAGCCTTTCGGAAAGAGCGGGCGGATGGGGCGGTCGGTGAGGCGGCAGGTGAGGATTTCTTTTTCCGTCGGACGACCTTCGCGCTTGAAGTAACCGCCGGGGAACTTGCCGGCGGCGGCGGCCTTCTCGCGGTAATCCACGGTGAGCGGGAAGAAATCCTGCCCGTCCTTGGCTTTCGTCGCCGCGACAGCGGCCACGATGACGATGGTTTCGCCGAGTTGCACGGTCACGGCACCGTCGGCCTGCTTCGCGAGCTTGCCGGATTCGATCTGGATCTGTTTATCGCCAACGAGGGCGGAGACTTTGATTGACATGGTTTTCTTTCGTCTCCGTTGCCATGAGGAACTTCAGTCAACTCCGAAGGTTTCGGAGCTGGCTGAAATCACTCAACGGCAACGGCTGTTTATGCGCGTATTGTTTGTTTTGTTTTGACCGCTGTCCGCCGCGCGTGCGAACCCGGCCAAACGAATCCTTGGCGGAACCTCCGCCGTCCCTGGCAACTAAAATCCTCCCGCCCAGCCTACTTGCGCAGCTTGAGCTTCTTGGTGAGGGTCTGATAGCGGCTGGTGTCGGTGTTGTGAAGGTAATCCAGCAAACGGCGGCGTTGGCCGACCATGATCAGCAGCCCGCGACGGGAACTGTGATCCTTTTTGTTCGTCTGCAGGTGCTCGGTCAGGTGGTTGATGCGCTCGGTGAGCAGGGCGATTTGCACATCCGCCGAACCGGTGTCCTTTTCGTGGAGCTTGAAAGCGTCGATTGTCTTCTTCTTTTCTGCCATATTTTCCAACTTTCTTGTTTCGTCGAGATTTCAAATTAGCGACGCCCGGCGACGGTGTAAAGTCCTAATTGCGAAGAAACGGCAACCCGCGTCCGCGAGGCCGCACAATTGCGCAATTTTTCCTTGCGATTCCCCGCGCAACGGGCTTAATTGCCGCCGTCAATCAATTCCGCCGTGCGGAATCCAGTGTCTATCGCAACAGCATGAACAAGCTTCAACCGAAGAGGGTGTCTTGAGCCGCCCTTTCCCCTCGCGTAATTCCGCTCCGTCCTCCGCGTTCGTCAAGATCAACGGGAAAATCCGCGCCCGCGAAGTCCGCGTCATCGGCGACCAAGGCAAACAACTCGGCGTCATGCCGCTCAACGACGCCATCAACCTCGCCCGCCAGCAGGGTGTGGACCTCGTCGAGATCGCGCCCAACGCCGTGCCGCCCGTCTGCCGCATCGTGGACTTCGGCAAATACCGCTACGAACAGGCCAAGAAGGAAAAGGAATCCAAGAAGCACCAGCACGCCAACAAGGTCAAAGAAATCCAGCTCTCGCCGAAAATTGACCCGCACGACCTCAGCGTCAAAGTCAGCCACGCCATTGACTTCCTCTGCGAAGACATGAAGGTCAAAATTTCCCTCAAATTCCGCGGCCGCGAAATGGCCCACAAGGAATACGGCTTCCAGGTCGTCAGCAAATTCATCGCCGAAACCACCCCCTTCGGCCATCCCGATTTCGAGCCCAAACTCATCGGGCGCGGCATCCACGCGATGATCACGCCCCTGCCCCGCAACAAGCGCGCGAAGCCCGCCAGCTCGCAGACGGCTCCGTGCCCGTCAACACCAGCAAAGTCCACGTCGAAGACATCGCCGATGACGACGAGGACGAACCGGAAAATTCCGCGCCCGCACCCACGCCGGCCAAGTCCAAGGAAGGTTTTGCCAACAATCCTTTCGGCGGACTCGACGTCAAATAACGAGTCCCGAAAAACATTCAGCCGCGTCGCCCCGACGCGGCTTTATATTTTCCACGCCCGCACCAGATCCGGGAACTTGCACTCCGTGCACACCGCGTCCGAGTGCTCGCAAAAATCCCGCACCACCTGCAACAAACCCTGCTGCGCCGCCGCGCCCGCCAGGAGTTGGGAGGGACGGCGTGTCGCCGTCCCCAACAATCTTTGCCGCGCCAGCTTCAACACCGCATTGTCCTCCGCCGCCGGCCACGCGAAATAGCGCCGCTCGATTTCGCCACGCAGCTCCACATTCCCGCCCTCGTTCGCCCGCGACCACAACCACGGCAGCACCACGTTCACCGCCAAATCGGTCACGCGCGCCGCGCCCATTCCAGCCGCAGTTTACTGTTCCCACCCTCGCTCGCCCGCGACCACAGCCACGGCAGAATCACATTCACCGCCAAGTCGGTGACGCGCGCCGCGCCCAGCAACGGCTGCGGCTTCGGCATCCGCGCCGATTTCAACGTCCAATGCCACGACCAAAACTCATCGCGCTCCACCTGCAAAATCTCCAGCAGCGACTCCGCCCCTGAATCCGCCGCCACGCACCATCGCTCCAACTTCGCCGGCAAATCCCCCGCCGCCAGCCAGTGCGCGGCAAGCGCGAGCCGCCGCTGCGGATGATTCGCCGGACGCAAGCCGTTGAACTTCCACACCGCGCGCGGCAAAATACAATCCTCGAATCCGTCCCGCTCGCGCCACCACAAATCCCAAAGT